>CAZDJL010000020.1:0-11176 GCA_964505745.1 uncultured Desulfovibrionaceae bacterium
CTTCACATCCACAAGAACCTGATGTTCCGCGGCAAGTTCGCCGGAAACAATTTTTCTGGCAAGCGGAGTTTCAAGGTGCTGCTGGAGATACCGGCGCAGGGGCCTCGCCCCGTTGCTTGGATCATAGGCTTCCGCGGCAATGAATTTCCTGGCCTCGTCAGTCATCCGGATATTGATCTTCTGCTCATCCAGGCGCGTGGAAAGGTGCTGCATGAGCAGATCCACAATCAATTCGATCTGGCTTGGCAAAAGCGGCCTGAACAGCACGATTTCATCAATACGGTTCAAAAACTCCGGCCTGAAAGCGGCTTTCAGTTCCCTCATAACCAGGTCGCGCACTCCCGCCTTGAAATCGCCTCCGGCGGTAATTCCATCCAGAATAATGGGCGAGGCGATGTTGGAGGTAAGGATGATGATCGTGTTACGAAAATCCACAGTATGACCCTGGCTGTCGGTAAGACGGCCATCATCGAGAATTTGCAGCAGGATGTTAAACACGTCCGGATGCGCCTTTTCAATCTCATCGAAGAGAACAACGCTGTATGGCTTACGGCGCACGGCTTCGGTGAGCTGCCCCCCTTCGTCATAGCCTATATACCCTGGAGGCGCCCCAACAAGGCGCGCCACTGTATGCTTTTCCATATACTCGCTCATATCAAAGCGCACCATGTTCTCCTCGGAATCAAACAGGAATTGGGCAAGCGCCTTGCAAAGCTCAGTCTTGCCCACCCCGGTGGGGCCGAGAAAAATGAACGAACCTATCGGACGGCCCGGGTCGGATATGCCGGCCCGCGCGCGCAATACGGCTTCCGCCACTGCATCCACCGCTTCATCCTGGCCAATAACCCTTTTATGCAGTTCCTCGTCCAGGTTCAGAAGCTTCTCCCGCTCGGTTTCCAGCAGCCTGGAAACGGGAATTCCCGTCCAGCGGGCAACTATTTCCGCCACATCGTCCGGGCCCACTTCTTCCTTGAGCATCCGGCCTTCAGGTTGCTTGTCCTCCCCAGTTACGGCTTCCGCCGCTTCAAGCCTGCGCTCAAGGTTCATCAGGGTTGAATATTTCAGTTCGGCTGCGCGGTTGAGGTCGTAGTTGCGCTCGGCCTCCTCAATTTCGCGCTTGGTCTGTTCAATTTCCTCTTTTACTTTCCGCACATCATCGATAACGCCTTTTTCGCGTTCCCATTGCTCCGTGAGCCTGCCCTGCTCTTCCTTAAGCTCGGCAAGCTCCTCTTCCAGGCGGATCAAACGATCCTTGGAGGCCGCATCTGTTTCCATGCGCAGGGCCTGCCGCTCAATTTCAAGCTGCATGGTCTTGCGGTTCACTTCGTCAAGCTCCGCCGGCAAAGAGTCTATTTCCGTGCGAATCAGCGACGCAGCCTCGTCAATCAGGTCAATGGCCTTGTCGGGCAGTTGACGCCCGCTGATATAACGCTGGGAAAGGGCAACCGCCTCTACAATCGCCGAGTCGGAAATACGCACGCCATGGTGAACTTCAAAACGTTCCTTGAGCCCCCGCAGGATGGAAATGGCGTCATCGGTGGCGGGCTCTTCCACCAGCACGGGCTGGAAGCGGCGCTCAAGGGCCGGGTCTTTCTCTATATACTGGCGGTACTCATCCGTGGTGGTCGCGCCAATGCAGTGCAAATCCCCCCGCGCAAGCAGCGGTTTCAGAAGGTTGCCCGCGTCCATCGCCCCATCGGTCTTTCCAGCGCCCACAATCAAATGCAGTTCGTCAATGAACATGATAATCTGACCGTCGGACTTCTCCACCTCGTTGAGCACGGCCTTGAGGCGTTCCTCAAACTCGCCGCGGTATTTCGCCCCGGCAATAAGCGCCCCCATATCCAGAGAAAACAGCTTTTTGTTCTTAAGGCTTTCCGGCACATCCCCCTTGAGTATCCTTTGGGCAAGGCCGCTGACAATGGCGGTTTTGCCCACTCCGGCCTCGCCTATCAGCACCGGGTTGTTTTTGGTGCGCCGGGAAAGCACCCGGATACAGCGGCGAATTTCGGCGTCACGCCCGATTACCGGGTCGAGCCGCCCCTGGCGGGCTTCCTCCACCATATCCACCCCATATTTGGACAAAGCTTCGTATGTGTCTTCCGGGTTATCGCTGGTCACCCTCTGGCTGCCGCGCACATCAACCAGAATATTGAGAACCTCGTCCTTTTTGAGGTGAAATTCCTGATTGACCCGCCCGATGGCAGTGCCTGGGGATTCATCCAGAATCACCAGGAAAAGATGCTCCACACTGACATATTCGTCTTTCATCTGACGGGCCAGATCCCGCGACCTGACCAGAAGCTGCCCCAAACGCTGGGTGACCGCAATCTGCCCGCTCGCGCCAGGCCCGCTCACCGAGGGGCGGCGCGACAATTCCGCGGACACAGCCCCGGCATATTCCAGAGGATTTATTTTCAAACGCTCAAGAAGCTTTCCCACCAGGCCGTGTTCCTGGGTGGCAAGCGCCACCGCCAGATGCTCCACGTCCATCTCCTGATGACCGAGGCGTAAAGCCAGTGTTTGGGCTTCCCCAAGCGCGTCTCTTGATTTCTGGGTAAAATGTTGCATATCCATAATAAACTCCTAAGTTCCTTCTATTCTTCCGCATATCAGCCTTGTGCGCTGTTTTCGCGAAAGGGAGGGCGGTCAACAGCCCGCCCGGGCTGCAATAAAAAATCTACTCAGCGTTTCACTTTGAAAAGGCTGCAACAGGCGGATGCCGCCCCGGCTCGCCAGCAGGAAGCAAACAGGTTCCCCGCCTTTCCGGTTGCGCGCCCCAATGCCGGGCGTTCCGGGCAGAAGCAGCACTCAACACGGCTTGCTGCTCAGTTCACGCACACGTTCTTCAAGTTCATCCACACGCTGTAAAAGATCCACAATAATCGTTCCAGCGGTAGTGGAAATATCGAAGTCTTTGCAAATGCGCATAAGTTTGCTGACCTTATAAATATGGCCGCTATTGAACAGAAGCTGATCTGTAGCGCTTTTGGACGGCACTATCCATCCAAGGTCTACAATTTCCCGCACCAGTTCCTCGGAACCGCCGGTTATGCTTAAAAACTCATGCAAGCTCACATGGCTGGAGGGAATAATCCCACTGTTTACCTGCTTGATTTCAGAATTGTTCATGGGCTACCCCCTGGCCTTGAATTTTGATTTTTCAGCAAGCTGCCGCCAAAGTTTCTCTTCCTCACTGTCCAGCTTTTCCGGCATTAAAATTTCCACCAGCACCAGCTGGTCGCCGCAATTGGCTCCGCTGCCCAGGCCTCGGCCGCGCAAACGCAGCTTGCGCCCGCTGCCGGTTCCCGGCTGGATGTTAAGCTCCACTTCGCCGTCCAGAGTAGGCACCCTCACCTTCGCGCCAAGGGCGGCTTCCCACGGGGCCAAAGACAGCGTGTATACAATGTTGTTCCCATCTATTCTGTACTTGCCGTGCGGAGCAATCTGCACCTTAAGGTAAAGGTCGCCGTCGGATCCGCCATAAACACCGGGCTGCCCCTGTCCGGCCAGCCTGATGCGCGCTCCGGGCTTTACCCCGCGCGGAATATTCACTTCCAGAGACTTGCTGTCTCCGGCGCTTCCCTGCAGGGTGATATTTTTTTTGCCCCCATTATAGGCATCTTCAAGGCTCAAGGTAATACCGGTCTCAATGTCGCCTCCCCGCCTGGGCGCGTCCCCGCGGCTGGAAAAGCCCGAAAAGGGGTCTGCCCCAAAACCGGCGCGGGCCCCCTGAGGCTGGCCTCCCCGCCCCATGCCTCCGAAAATCATCTCGAAAAAGTCGCTGAAGCCGCCAGCTCCCCCGCTGGAGGAAAAACTGAAAGAGCCTCCTCCGCCAGGGTTGAAATTAAAACCTTCAAAACCGGGAGCGCCCTGGAACTGCTGCCCATGCTCCCAGTTTGGGCCAAGCTGATCGTAAAGGCGCCGCTTCTCATCGTCCCGCAGCACCTCATAGGCCTCGTTAATCTCTTTAAACTTGCTTTCAGCTTCCTTGTTGTTGGGATTGAGGTCCGGGTGATATTTGCGGGCAAGCTTTTTATAGGCCTTGCCTATCTCGTCTTTGGAGCTTTCCCGGCTTACTCCCAGAAGCTTGTAATAGTCCTTGTACTCAACACTCATTTATTGAGCTCCTCCACCAGATTGCAGTCTTCAGATCTCATTTTTACAAAAACGCCTCCGCCCGCAGCCATATGGGGCGGACAAAAGCAAACAGGTAAACTGCATGGCAAAACAAGATAATCTGTTATTTTAAAGGATAAGTTTGATCACCGCCTAGTCAAGCGGAAGAACACAAAATAGCCGCCGCCCATATTGCCGGAGGCTTCTTGGGGGCGGTTTGTTTTTGCCGGCTAAAGTGACTTTGCCCCTTTGTGGCAGTGCCGCTGCCCTGCGGAATTGCCCGCCTGAACCTGAGGGGCGGACAGATCTTAGCGCTATCAGAGCATTTATACTTTTTCAAAGCTGAAATGCCCTAAGAAGAATTTCGTACGAAAAAAGCCACGCAGATGCGTGGCTTTGGCTACAGATGCAATTTCGCTTTGAAAAGGCGCTTGCCTGCCGGCAACGCAAACGCCCGCCGCGATTGCGGGAAACGGACAAAATTTATTTCTTCAGCCACCGCAAGCCCGGCGCCTTAAAGCTGCTTTGCTCCAATCATTTTGCTACCAGAAGGAACATTGCCCCCTGCATGTCCAGATATCCCGCCACCTGCTCGGCCCACGGCCCTGCGCCGCAAAAAAGATCCGCACGATTGCCCTTGATGGCCCCGCCCCGGTCCTGAGCCAGACCTATGCCCGCAAGCAGGCCTCCTCGCCCCTGGTTACCCCTCTCGTCGGGAAGAGGTACAGAGAAAGCCATAAGCGCGCCAAGCGGAATCACCCGGCTGTCCGTCGCCAGGCTTGCCCTGGGCAAAAGGGGAACCCCCATTGCCCCTATGGGGCCGCTGTCGGCCAAACGGAAAAACACATAGCTCGGGTTTTCACAAAACAGGGCCGAAACCTCCTGAGGGTGAAGGGCCAGATAGTTGCGAATAGTCTGCATGCTGACATTGTCAGGTTCAAGCAGGCCCTTTTCCTTCATCACCCTTCCAAGCGACACGTAAGAGCAGTTGTTCTTGCCCGCATAAAGCACATGCTTGACCGTGCCGTCTTCAAACTCCAGGCGGCCGGAACCTTGAACCTGCAAAAAATACGCGCCGATCTTGTCCTCAACCCATGCAATCTCCAGCCCCCGGCCTTTCAGCACTCCCCTTTCATCAATGGCTTCCCGGTCGTGATACTGCCGGCCCTTCCGCACATCGGGCGGCAGGCGGTACAAAGGGTGGTTAAAACGTGGGGTTTCCACCCAGCTTGCCTTAAGCGAAGGTTCGAAATATCCTGTGAACCCCACGTCCGGGCCTCGCCTGTACCAGCGGAATTCTTTGGCGAGAAGCGTAGGCTGGCGGTCCAGCTCCGGCAAAATGCGCTCAAGCCGGGCAAGGCTTCTGCCAAGCTCGGCCCAGGTCAAAGTCAGGCCGTTGTCAGCCACGGCAATTTCCTGCTGAGGGCGCTTGGACACGTATTTTTTACAGGCGGCCACATAGGGGGCGATATCACGCCAGGAATTCAGCCCCTGATCTTCGGCCCTTAAAACCAAAGCAGCCTGTATGGCCTCGCCAGGCGGAAGCTCCTGCCATCCCATATGGGTAGCAGCGGGAAATCCGGCCACCCCCCCGCGCACAAAGGAACCAGAGGAGGCGCTGCCCCCGCCGCTCATAGCGCACCCTGAGCCGGCCAAAAGGAATATCAGCATGAAAAACAAGAAAGGCGCTCCCGGCTTGATCCGCATTAAAACAGTCTCCCTTGAAGGCTTGAATTTGGCTGTGATAGAAGCTAATAATGGAAACCAGAATAATATCTTCGTTAAATAACCCATTTCAACAAGAGATACCAGCTATGCAAGACAATTTTCCCCAGCCGGAATCATGGCTCGCCCACCGGGTTTCATATGGAGAAACCGACGCCATGAATGTGGTTTATTACGCGGAATACTTTCACCTGTTTGAACGCTCCCGCAACACATGGCTTCACGAACGGGGGTTGAGCTATAAAAGCATTGAAGAAAAAGGAGTGTTCCTGCCCGTGCGCGAAGCTTCCTGCCGCTACCGGGCGCCCCTGCGCTACGATGATCTCATCTACATCCGGGTTGGCGTGAAGGAATGGGGCCGGGCCTCCATCCTGTTTGTGTATGAAATATATAATGAGGAAAAAAACAAAATCATGGCCACCGGCAGCACCCAGCACGCTTGCGTAGGCCAGGAAGGCCGTCCTCTGCCCACCCCCGAATGGCTGTCGGCTCTGGGGAGCCCGCATGGTTAGGGAATAGCCATCAAATCCCTTGCGTTCACATCATAAACATCTTCAAGAGAACGCTCCGCCCCGTTTGCCCCCCCGGAGCCGTTTTGCGGTTCCGGGCAAAGATTCTGGCGGCAGGCCGCGCTGCCCAGACACTTTTCCATCTCCTTCCTGACCTCCAGAGCCTTCGCAATGAACAGCCGCCCAAAACAGGTGCGGCATCGCACCGCTTCTTCATCCTGCGAGGAAGGGTCAAAGCCAAGCAAAGAGCTTATCTTTTCCTCGGGCGGCATGGGGAGCGCTTCGTTTTCTCCCGAGCAAACAACCCGGCCGATCTGGGAACGGAATTCATTCTCATGCTCAAACCAGAAGCGGCTGAAAGAAAGGATGATTCTGGCTTTGATCATGGGTGCGCATAGATTTGCGGAAACAACATCCCCTTCGGCCCGGGCCGGGAGGGAAAAGGCCGGACAGGCCAGAAAAGAAATGAATAAAAAAAGAAGAATGCTTCTGCACATATTTTTAAAACAACAGAGCCTGCCTCTGAAATTTCTAAAGCAAGAGGCAGGCTCTGTCCCAAGCCGGAACGGCTTGAAAAGCGTAATTTTAGCCTTTGTAGGACTTATTGGAAATCCAAACCGCCAAAGCCCCTACGCCTAAAACTACTACAGTCCCTATGTAAACAACAGCCATTTCAAAATCCATAATAACCTCCTAAAGTCATGAGCAAATACTGTTTTCCAGCCGCTCTTTTACGCCTTGCTATCCCTTTTAAGCAGGCTTGTGTCCCTATTCGCCTGCTCATCCGCAAGCTTCACATCAGCATTAGCAAGTTACAAGAGATGATGCAATACCCCAAGAGCAAAAAAAATCATTCTCCCCATAAATAATGCCCAGCTTAAAACCCTGAAGGGTTACAGATTGCTTGTTATCCTGATTATGCGGAAAGCATAAAAAAAGTCAGGGCCTGAAAAACAGGCCCTGACCAGACGACACGTAGGTTCAGCCAGGCTATTGAGAGTAGTGCTCAATAACCAGAATTTCGTTAACTTCAACCGGAATTTCGCTGCGCTGAGGCTTGCGAAGAAGCTTGCCGGCATATTCTTCAGGATTTTTTTCCAGGTAATTCAAGCCGAAAGGATGAAGTTCCTGAAAGTTGTCGGCTAACATGGGGTTTTTACGGGATTCCTGACGCAGGGCGATTGTGTCGTTTTCCTTCACCATCTGGGAAGGAATATTCACTCGCTTGCCATTCAGGGTGATGTGCCCATGGGTCACAATCTGGCGCGCCTGACGAATGGAACGGGCAAAGCCCAGGCGATATACCAGGTTGTCCAGGCGGCACTCCAAGGTTTGCAGCAGCACTTCGCCGGTAATGCCCTTGCTCATCTGGCTAAGTTCCATGTAACGCGCGAGCTGGTGCTCCAGAATGCCGTAATAAGCCTTCAGCTTTTGCTTTTCCATAAGTTGAAGGCCATATTCTGAAATTTTCTTTCCCCCGCGGACAGGCTTGTCATCCATCCGCTTCATGGCCTTGGGATGGCCACAAACATTCACGCCCAGGCGGCGGCACAATTTAAAACGCGGTTCTCTACGTGTTGCCATATTTAAGGATACTCCTTTTATAAAACCGGGGCAGGCACTGCCCCTGATCGCAATTGGCGCTATTTAACACTGCTCTTCCCGATTGTAAACCCCAAAAAGCATTCTCTTCAAAAAAAGAAGGGAAGCTGCAACGGCATAAGCCCTTGAAGAACAGAACTAAGGCTAATATCAGGTTAGCCCCAAACAGGCAAGTTTTTTATCAAAAAAAACGCAACTGCCTTTATTTGCAAACACAAAGCAGCCGCCTCCCCCCCATTTTGGGATTGACCTCACCCCGAAAGCAGTAGTATAGAATTTATTCGTGAAAGAGTTAACTCAGGTTCTTGCCTGACAAATTCGGAGGATAGAATGGCAAATTTACTCGACATCTACAAGTGCAAACTGTGTGGCAACGTTGTGTCCCTTCTGCATGTCGGTGATGGAACCCTGGTCTGCTGCGGCGAAGACATGACCAGAATGGAAGAGAACACCGTTGACGCCAGCAAAGAAAAACACGTTCCGGTAATTGAAAAAACCAACGACGGCTTCGTGGTCAAGGTCGGTTCCGAACCCCATCCCATGATTCCCGAACACTACATTGAATGGGTGGAAATAATTTCCGACAATATCAGCTGCCTCGCCTTCCTTGAGCCGGGCGCCGAACCAAAAGCCACCTTTACCAGCAAGGCCAAATCCGTTGTGGCCAGAGAATACTGCAACATACACGGACTTTGGAAATCCAAGGCATAACCCTCAACTACGCAACACGACTAAACCTGGAGGCCGATCAATGAAGAAATATGTTTGCACCGTTTGTGGCTACGAATATGACCCCGCAGCAGGCGATCCGGATAGCGGAATAGCCCCCGGAACCAGCTTTGAAGACCTGCCTGAGGACTGGGTTTGCCCTGTTTGCGGCGTTGGCAAAGAAGACTTCGAGCCTGTTGACTAGACAGCGGACCGCTCCCTTCAATTGCCAACAAACCTGTTGTATGATAGAAAGCCCATGGTTGTACCCATGGGCTTTTTCCTTTACGGTTCCAATAACAATTCAACCCTTGCCCACAGGGCTTTGAGCTAACACATGCCCACAGAATTAATTGCCGCCACTCTTGCCCTGGTTCAAGGCCTCGCCGAATTTTTGCCCATCTCCTCCTCGGGCCACCTCGCGCTGATGCAAAACATTCTGGGCCTCACCGCGCCCGAAGTGGCGTTCGACATCGTGCTTCATATGGCCACACTGCTGGCGGTCATGCTTTTTTACCGGCATACGATTCTGGACATCCTGCGCGAAATTAAAACCCTGCCGGAAATCTTCCGGAAGGGGCCGTCCCAGGCGGTACTGTTTTACAAAACCCGCCCCAGCTTCCGCTTCGCCTGCCTGATTTTCGCCGCTTCCGTGCCCACCGGCATAATCGGCCTGCTTTTTAAGGATTTTTTCATCAACTTGACCACTTCAACTCTGGCCATAGGCATTGCGCTTCTCTTAACGGGGTGCATACTGAAGGTAAGCGGCAGAAAGAGCGGGGATGAAGGACGGGGGATAGAGGAAATGACCCTCAAAGACGCGCTGATCATCGGCCTCATGCAAGGCGTGGCCGTTACTCCGGGCATTTCCCGCAGCGGCACTACCATTTCCACGGCTCTACTGCTCGGCCTTCGCCGCGACCTGGCCGCCAAATTCTCCTTCCTTCTTTCCATACCCGCCATTGTAGGGGCGCTTTTAATCGAATCGTTAAACGGCTTTGAAAGCACCTTCAGCGCCACGGAATTCGCACTGGGCTTCGCGGTTGCCGCGGTTTCCGGCTATCTGGCCCTGAGCCTTCTGGTGTTCATCATCAAAAAGAACTCCTTTAGCAAATTCGCCTATTACTGCTGGGCGGTGGGCATTGCCGCCATAGTATGGTCTGTTGCCTGACCCTGGAAGGGTGCGAGACAACAAAGGCGTTGCCTGAAAACAGACGTTTTCCCCGGGCAAAGCGTTCAGGCATTGCCACACCCAACCCCACCTGCGCCAAACGCAGTAAAGCTTCAAACAGGGCGCATCCGCTCTTCTTAGCCGTTTGCTCCCATACAAGGCAAACAGGCGTTCACCGCCATTTGCCGGGGAAGCCAGGTTTAAAGCCTAGCTAAAGTTTCAAAAAAAGTGTAAAAGGCTTTCTTGTGCAAACAGCTGTTCAGGCTGCAAAAGAACGCCATTTGAAAAAAGGGAAATCTCTCGTTTTTTTCAGAGAGTTAACCGCAATCAGGCAGAAAACGCTGCCGTTTTCAACCCCCGTGAAGGAGCTTTTATAATGGTCTTTACCCCGCGCGAACACGCCATCAAGGAAATTGCCGAAGCCAGAGCCGTTGCCCCCTGCAAGGAACCCGAGCTTGGCAACACCCAACGTTCCGAACTGTTTGGCAGGGATGTGTTCAATATGCGCGCCATGCGCGAACGCCTCCCCAAAGGGGTGTTCCAACGTCTGGAACAGACTATTAAAAACGGCGTCCAGATGAACCCGTCGGATGCGGACGTAATTGCCAGCGCAATGAAAGACTGGGCCATGGAACGCGGCGCCACCCACTACACCCACTGGTTTCAGCCAATGACCGGAACCACGGCCGAAAAACACGACACTTTCCTCACGCCCACGGCGGACGGCCAGGTGATCAGCCAGTTTTCGGGCGACATGCTTATTCAGGGGCAGCCCGACGCCTCGTCCTTCCCTTCGGGGGGGCTGCGCTCCACTTTCGAAGCCCGCGGGTATACCTCATGGGATCCCACTTCTCCGGCCTTTCTGGTATCCGGCCCCCTTGGGCGCACCCTTTACATACCCACTGTATTTTATTCCTACACCGGCGAATCGCTGGACCGTAAAACACCGCTTTTGCGCTCCGAAGACACCCTGTCCAACCAGTGCGTGCGCCTGATGCGCCTTTTGGGCAACAGCACCGTAACCGGCGTTCAGGTAATGATCGGGGCCGAGCAGGAATATTTTCTGGTAGACCGCCGCCTGTTCATGCTGCGGCCCGACCTCGTGCTTTCCGGGCGCACCCTATATGGAGCCCGCCCGCTTAAAGGTCAGGAGCTTGAAGACCATTATTTCGGCGCCATACCCTCCAGGGTAATGGCGTTCATGCAGGAAACGGAAGAACAGCTTTTCGCCCTGGGCATTCCCGTGCTCACCCGGCATAACGAAGTGGCCCCCGGCCAGTTTGAAATAGCCCCGGTTTACGAAAGTGCGAACATCGCTACCGACCACAACATGCTGATTATG
>CAZDJL010000021.1:0-11099 GCA_964505745.1 uncultured Desulfovibrionaceae bacterium
AGTCCTGGGAGGTTGTGGAATAGTTGATTACCGCATCTTCCCCGCTAAAACCCTGTGAATGCAGGGTGTACGAGTCCGTTTCCACCGTCCAGTTGGTAGTGGAATAATTGTTAGCTGTAATTGCCAGTAACGGGCTGCTGGGGTCATGTAGCGGATCTGAAGAAGGCAGGCTGGGGTCCCCTTCATAGATTTTAGGCGCAGAATTGGAGTTGGGGTCGGTGTTGGTCAGCTGCAGATAATAGCCATTTTTATCTTTGCATACTTCTGCGCGGGTGGAGGTGCCGGTTGAAGAGTTTATTTGTGCTGCCAGTTCTGTGAGGGTTGCGCCATTTGCTATACTGATGGTGTGAGTGCCCTTGCTGTCCTGCCATACAAAATTCTGGGCGGAACCGCTGCTGTTCACGCTGCGGCTTGCCTTGTCGAAGCGCAGGTCGGAGCTGGTGCGCGCGGCCTGCCTGCTCAGGCTGTCCCATCCGGTGCTGGTGGCGCTGTCGGTGCTGAAAACGGTCTTTATCTGGCTGCTGGAGCTGAGGCTCACTTTGTCGCTTGAGCTTGCCGGGGTTAGCTTAAGGGCATAGCTTCCTCCTCCGTCATCGATGATGGAAGCGGTCACTCTTTTGTTTGAGCCCTGGTTGGTGCTGTCGTTGTTAATGGCGTCACACAGGCCTTCAAGGGTGGTTCCATCCGGAACGTCCACGGTAAAATCGTAGCCGTTGTATTTATACACGAAGTTTTTGCTGGCCCCGCTGCTGTTGACCACCGCGGAAGTGGAGCCGTATTTGCTGGGTATGGCCTGTTCGGTGGGCGGCTTGATAGCAAGCAGTTGTGAGCTTGAAGGATCTATGGTCAGGGTGGCCGAGGCCCCGGTGTCCTGCCCCTGAAGCTGGAAAACATATTCGGAGCCGTTCTTGACCAGGGAAGCGCGCACGCCGGGATTGTTGGCGTCACTGTTGATCTGGTTCACGAACTGCTGGATTGTGGCGTTCGCGCCCACCGCCACTTTCACGGTTTTACCCTTATAGGTGTAAACGAACTGCTGGGTGCTGCTCGTGGGGTTCACCTTGTCGCTGGTGCTGGAAAATGTGGAGCCTTCCCATGTATAGGCCGCGTTGGTGGCAAGCTTGTTCACCTGCACTTTGTTCGAGTTGTTCTGCGCTGTGCCGGAGGCTACGGCGGTCATTATGTTTTCATTTGAGGATGTGGATGTTTTCAGCAGGAACTTGCTCATGGTGTTCATGGAATTGAGCGTGGAGTTCAGGCTGAGCATTGCAGTATTAAGCTGCTGGAAAGCGGTGATTCGTTTGTTCCAGTCGGCCTGCCACAAAGTGAACCGGTTTTTTTGGTAAGATTCAATTTGCTTCAGCTGGGTAATCATGGTGTCGAAATCTGTATCCGACCCAAGACCTGTAAAATGAATGCTCCCAGAGCCGTATGATACTGCCATGACTTGATACCTCTTGAGGAAAAAATTACCTTGCTGGATATTTTTACAAAATCTATGCAACCTGTGTGCCAGTGGCCCGCAGGGCGCAAGTCATACTTTTCCTGTAAGAATTATCGGCAGGATTTTTGAAAAATTTAATTTTAATGAAAATGGAGAAGGGCGTAAAAGAAGGAGGAAAAGCATCTTTCCCTCCTTTCTCGGGCAAATATGGTAAAATAACCAGAAGCTAGGGGAATATTTTGTCTATTTTCTGCTTCATGGTTTCAGCGGTAAACGGCTTTACTATGTAGTTGGACACTTTCGCCTGCACCGCTTCAATAATGTTTTCCTGTTGGGCTTCCGCAGTGACCATCAGGAACGGAATGTCGGCGAATTCTTCGCTGGCGCGAACTTTGCGCAAAAGATCAATCCCGGTCATTTTGGGCATATTCCAGTCGGACACAATAAACTGGATGTTGTCTTTGTTCAGGATTTCCCAGGCAGTCGTGCCATCGTCGGCTTCCACCACATTGTTGAAACCGAGCTGGCGCAAAATGTTTTTCACTATCCTGCGCATGGTTGAGAAGTCGTCAACCACCAGAACGCGCATGTTTGGATCATAGGGCATTTAACACTCCTTGATAAATTCTTGCTAAATCGGGCCTCCACAAGCGGGGCTCCAATTATAGCGCGGCTAATTCGCCGAACTGGTTGCGGAATTCGCGGCGTAACCGGGCCAAAGCCTGGGAATGCAGCTGGGAAACCCTCCCTTCTGTAACGCCCATTACTTCCGCCGCTTCGCGCATATTTAGCTCATCTGTATAATATAGGGACAATACCAGCTTTTCGCGTGGTGTCAATTGATCTATCAAGGCCGCCACCTTGTCCACCAGTTCGGAAGTGACCGCGTTTTTATAGGGTTCGTTCTCTCCAACGCTTTCCGGCACGAAATTTGACCCCTCCTGCAAAGCGTCGAGAGACAGGCAAAACTGGTGCTGCATGGCCTCCATGGCCTCGCGCACTTCCTTTTCCGTGTAGTTTGTAAGCTTGGCAATTTCGGTTTCGGTGGCGGGCCGTCCTTTTTCCCCTTCAATTCTGGTGGAAGCCTCTTCCACATGGCGCACTTTCTGGCGAAGTGAGCGAGGGAACCAGTCAAGGCGGCGAAGGTCGTCAAGCATTGCGCCCCGGATGCGGTTTTCCGCGTAAGTGTCAAACTTTATCCCCAGCTGGGGCTGGAATTTGCCCAGGCATTCCATCAGCCCAAGGGTTCCGGCGGAAATCAGTTCGGAAAGTTCCACGCTTTTGGGCAGGCGGGCTTTCATGCGCAGGGCCAGATATTTTATTTTCGGCGCGAAATGACGCACGATCTTTTCCTGGTCGCCCGCGGAAAAGTCGTGCCAAGCCACGCGCCCGGACTCAAGGTCCTGCCAGGGTTCTGTTCCCGGCTCCGGCCCGGCTTGGTTTTTCAGTTCGTTTGCCTGCATATTTTTATTGCCGTTTGAGTCGGTTATGACTGGAAAAGCAGCTTTTTCCAGAAAAATTTAATATTTCCATCAAGACTGTCGGGCGCCTGCCATGTTTCAATGGTTTCCGCCAGCACCTCTATTGCTTTGGCTGCCGGGCTTTGCGGTTTGAACACCACAATCGGTTCCTGCCTGATTACCGCATTTCGCACGCCAGGGTCTTGCGGAATAAATCCGGCCAGATCCAGGGAAATTCCAGAGAGGAAATGGTCGCAGGCGCTGTACAGCCGGCGGAACACGTCTTTTGCAGCTTGCGGGCTTTGCACCATATTTACCACAACCCGGAACTTTTCAACGCCGTGCTTGAGTTTCATTACCTTAATCAGGGCGTATGCATCCGTAAGCGAGGTGGGCTCCGGAGTGAGCACAACCACGCGCTCCTGGGCTGCCATGTTGAAGTAAAGCACATTGTCGCTGATGCCGGCGCCAGTGTCCACAATCAGGTAGTCAATGGAATCTTCCAGGGCGTCCATGGATTCGAGAAGCTCAAGCTTCTGGCCCGGGTCAAGGGTCAGCATTTCACTTACCCCGGAAGCGGCGGGCAATATGGAAAAGCCATAGGGCGTTTCAAACAGGATGTCGGAAAGTTTGGCGCCCTCCTGAAAGAGATGAAAAAGATTCAGTTTTGGGGTTACCCCCAGCACCACATCCACATTTGCAAGCCCCAGGTCTGCGTCCAGAAGAACGACCCTTTTGCCGGACTTCGCAAGGCAGCATGCAATGTTTGCAGAGATATTGGTTTTGCCGACTCCGCCTTTGCCCGAAGTTACAGAAAAAACTAACGGTAGTTTGGGTGCCATTAACAACTCCCGAATCAGCTTTAAGCCGCGCCCTCAAACGGAGAAGGCAGCTTGTGTTTGAACAGCAAATGCCAGAGGTTGTGGGCCTCGGCAGGAATTAACGAATTGGTGAGGCCTGGCGAGAATGAAAGAGCGGAAACCGGCAGGCCGCACATTACCGCTGCATTGGCGATGGCGCCGAACGAATATGCTTCGTCAAGCTTGGTCCAGATCAGGCTTGCGCAGCTTTCCGCCTCATACGCGGCAAGCAGGCCGCGCAGGTGCTCTTTTGAAAAATATGGGGCGAAAACCAGATGCAGGGATGATTTGCCGCCAAGCCCGAAGCGGGTGAGCATTCCATGCATGGTTTCGTTTGCGGAAAGCCCGGGAAGGTCTACCAGAACCCTGTCCGCCTCTTTGCAGGCTGAAAGGGCTTCACGCATTTCTTCGGGGCTTGAGGCCTCATGGTAGCCGATTTCCAGAAGTTCGCAATAATGCTTTGAAACCAGCCTGCCGTGGCCCCGCTCATAGTCCGCATTGATTATGGCTATTTTTGCCTCCGGCTTCTCGTCCCGAAGGGCCAGCCCCATGCGCAGCGCGGTCACCGTTTTACCGGTTCCAAACGGGCCTGCGATGAGGTGGATTTTGTTCCTCCAGTGCCTGAATCCCCACGGCTTCACCTTTACAATTTCGGCCAGAGGGCCAAGCACGGATTGTTCCCTGTCGGCAAGCAGGCTTCTGTATAGCCTGACAATCACCTCGTCGTCCACGCCTTCGCGTTGCAGGTAATCAAGGGCCAGCCGTTGCCGGGGAGCAAGATTCTCAAGCCGCATTTCCGGCCGCACCAGGGCCAGGATGTGCTCGCGCAGGGAGTTCCAGTCTTTATGCCACTGGCGCCAGCCCATGGGCATTGGCCCCATTCCCGCGCAGGCTGAATTCAGGCCGTCAAAAGAATGCGTTTCCCCATTGCCGTTTCCATTGCCCGGTTTTTGGGGCAAAGCGAAGGATATGCCGTCACAGTCGGGCTCTGCGGGGAACTGGGCCCGTTCAATCCCGGCCACAACTTCATGGAGGCGCACGTTTCCCCTGCTTACATCGCGCGAATTCAGAATGATTGCTTCAGGCCCCATTTCTGATTTGACCTGTGCAAGAACTTGCGCCACATTTTTTCCAAGGAATGTTTTTACTTGCATATCAACCGGAATTCACGTCTGTTTTAGTTTAAATTATACAGGATTATTCCAAAAGGGCAAAGCCTTGTTTCGCAGCTATGCCGCGGCATTGAAAACAACATTGCCCACTGCGGTCAGCCTGATTTCCGGCGGAATTTCCGCCTGTGAAATTACTGGCACGCCGGGCAGAAAACGGGTCATCAGCTGGGCGAGATGGGGGCGTACTGACGGGCTGGTCAGCACCACCGGCTGCCCGTCCGCACTCACGGCGTTTTCAACGCTATGGCTGATTTCGCGCATAATGTTCTGGGCGGTAGCCGGATGTATGGCCAAATATGAGCCCCCTTCGGTTTGACGGATGGATTCCTGCATGGTTTTCTCAACCATGCCGTCCAGAGTGATGATTGATAATCCTCCGTCGGATCCTATATACGGCTTTACTACCGTGCGGCATATGCGTTCGCGCACATGCTCGGTCAGGGCGTTGGTGTCTTTTCCCGAACCGGCGTAGTCGGCAAGGGTTTCCACAATTGAAAGCAGGTCGCGGATGGAAACGTTTTCGCGCACCAGGTTTTGCAGAACTTTTTGAACCGCGCCAAGCTGCATCGCTCCGGGCACCAGATCTTCCACCGCCTTGGGCGCGTATTTGCCCAGATTGTCAAGCAGGGCTTGCACTTCCTGGCGGCCTAAAAATTCAGGCAACTGGCGTTTGAACACTTCCGTAAGGTGGGTGGCGATAACCGTTGCCGGGTCAACCACCGTGTAGCCGGCCAGCATGGCTTCTTCCTTGCGGGCTTCGGGAATCCAGAGCGCGGGCAGGTTGAAGGCGGGCTCGCGGGTTTCAACTCCTTCCACCCGGTTGCGCACCGAGCCGGAATCCATTGCCAGGAAGTGGTCGATCAGAATCTCTGCGCCAGCCACCTCATTGCCTTTGATCAGCACGCTATATTGCCCGGGGCGCAATTGCAGGTTGTCGCGCAAATGCAGGGAGGGAATGATAACCCCCATTTCCAGGGCGAATTGGCGGCGTATGGAGCGGATGCGGGACAGGAGGTTTCCGTTTTGCTCCTCATCCACCAGAGGGATAAGGCCATACCCTACTTCCAGCTCCAAAGTGTCCAGGGACAGAAGCGTCTGCACTTCTTCCGGAGTGTCCAGGCCCGGTTCGCCGGGCGCGCCCCCTTCCAGTTTCTTGGCGCCGGAACCTGCGCCAAGGGCTTTGTTCGCCCCCGGTGCGAGTTTGCCCTGAGCATCTACGCCCGCGCCTTCCGTGCTGGGAATAATTTTTGAGACCAGGAAAATAAGCACGCTGAGGGTCAGGAAAGAAAATGTGGGCATGCCCGGAACAAGAGCGAACACCACCATGATGCCGGACACCAGACGCAGCGCGCGGTGGTGGCTGGTAAGCTGGCCGATGAATTCTTCGCCCATCTTGGCCTTGGAGCCGGACCGGGATACGATGATGCCCGAAGAAGTTGAAATCAGGATGCCGGGAATAATTGCAACCAGCCCGTCGCCGATGGTCAGGATTGTATAGGTGGAAAGGGCGTCTGACCAGCTCATGCCGTTCATAATCACGCCGAGAAGAATTCCCCCGATAATGTTTACCAGCAGAATCAGGATGCTTGCGTTTACTTCTCCCTGAACGAATTTGCCCGCACCGTCCATGGCTCCGTAAAAGTCTGCCTCGGAGCGGATGTCTTCCCGGCGCTGAGTGGCTTCTTCTTCTGTGAGCAGGCCCGCATTGAGGTCTGCCTCAATGGCCATTTGCTTGCCCGGCATTGCATCCAGGGTGAACCGCGCCGCCACTTCGGCTATGCGCACGGTGCCGGCGGTGATAACCATTTTGTTCAAAAGGAACAGAATCAGGAAAATAACAACGCCAATCACATAACTGCCGCCCACCACAAACTGCCCGAAAGCCTGAATAACCTGGCCTGCGGCGTCTGTTCCTTCACTGCCGTGCAAGAGAATTATGCGGGTGGTGGCCACGTTCAGGGCCAGGCGCATAAGGGTGGTTACCAGAAGCAGGCTGGGGAAAATTGAAAACTCCACCGGGGAGGTCACAAACATGGCGGTAACCAGAACAATCATGGAAATGGCGATGTTTACGGAAAGCAGTATGTCCAGAAGAGGGGTGGGAATCGGGACGAGCATTACAAATAGAATAATGACAACGCCGGAAGCAAGGAGTATGTCACCCTGTTTCTGGAATTTTTGGTAATCTATGCGCTGTATTGCTGCTTTAGCCATAAACTTGACGCTCCTGTAAAAACATGGCCACGCTTGCGGAATTTCCTTTGCAGGCTGTTCGGGTCAGTTACTTGACGGTAATTCCCTTGCCCTGCGGAGTGATGGAAGCTGCGGGCTTTTTCTTGAATTTGCTAAGGGACGCAAGGATTGCCGCCACTGCCTGATACAAATTCTCGGGAATCATCTCACCAATCTCAACATCTTTATACAAAGCCCGTGCCAACGGTTTGTTCTCGCGGATGGGCACGTTGTTTTCCCGGGCGATCTTTTTAATCCTTTCGGCAACGAGGTCTGCGCCCTTTGCCACCACCACGGGGGCGGGGGCTTCCAGGGCGTTGTATTTCAAGGCAACCGCAATATGGGTAGGGTTGGTCACTATAACGTCGGCCTGGGGCACGTCGTGCATCATGCGGCGGCGCATCACTTCGTTCATCTTCTGGCGCTGCTTGCTTTTGACCATGGGGTCGCCGTCGGCCTGCTTGTGTTCGTCCTTGATCTCGCTTTTGGTCATCTTGAGGTCTTCCTGATATTTCCAGCGGGTGTAAATAAGGTCGACGACTGCGATTATGCACATGGGAATCAGCGCGTAAATCACGATTTTGGCGCCAATTTTCAGGATGTAGGCGGCGAGGCCGGCCGCATTTGTATAGTAAAGCGCCAGGAAATTGTCCCATTCCTGCCTGATCACCATGTAAGGGGCTATGCCGATAACAATGGCCTGGGCAAGGCTTTTGGCCATGCGCCCCAGGGTTTGGAGGGAGAACATCGTGCGCTTTATTCCGGCCACGGGGTTGAATTTGGACAGCTTGGGCTTCATGGGCTCAAAGGTAAACAGCTTGCCCACCTGAACGCGGGTGACCAGAAAAACAAACAGGCCGATGGTCAGAATGACCGGGAGCACCAGTTTGGCCGCAAACATCGCTGTTGAATGGAACAGGCTGTTAACGTTGTTCGGGTTTGCCTGAAACTCGAAAGAGTGAGTGAAGGTATGCCGCATGAGCACTTGTATCTCGGTTCCCATATACCCGACCCAGAGATACAGAAAAATAAGCCCCACAACAACTGTGATGCTTTTGCCGACCTCGGCGGAACGGGGGACGTTGCCTTTTTTTCTGGCTTTGTCCAGCCGTTTCGGGGTCGCTTTCTCGGTGCGGCCCGGCTCTTTCGCCATTTACTCCCTCGCCACGGGTGCTACTGCGGGCTTGCGGAACGCAGCAGGTTGGTCATTAAGGGGATGAGGTCCAGAATATAACTGCGCATATGCTGGCTGATCAGAAGAAAGATAATCCCCATGAAAAACATGCCCACTCCAATTTTGAGCGGGAAGCCGATAATCAGCAGGTTCATTTGCGGGGCCGCCCTTGCCATCATGGCCAGGGTAAGCTCGATGAAAAACAGCACGGCAACCAGAGGCCCGGCTATTTTAAGCGCCAGAATGAAAATTTGCGCCGAAAGAGCGAGAACTTCGCTTACAAAAAACGGGGTCAGGGCCAGGCCTCCCGGAGGAATGTACTGGAAGGTGTCCGCCAGGGACTTGAACAGGAACAAGTGCCCGTACAGGGCTAGAAAGCTGAGCATGGCCACCATGTATAACAGCTGGCCGAGGACAGTCTGCTGCCCTCCCGTGGACGGGTCGGCAACCGTGGCCATGGAAAAGCCCATCTGCATGGCCAGAAGCTCGCCGCCCGACTGGATGCCCGCAAAAGTGAAGCGGACGACCATGCCCATGGTGAACCCCAAAATCAGCTCGCTGATAAGCATTATGGCAATCTGCCATGTGGCGGCGGGCATCATGGCGCCTGTAAAAGAAAGATGGGGAAACACGGCCAGGCTGAACACCATGCAGACAGCACCCTTGACGGTGTTGGGAATGTTTTCGGCGCCGAACAGGGGAAGCATGAACACCACCAGGCTGATGCGTATAAAGGTCAGCAGAAAGCTGAAAAAGTCATTCGGGCTGAAGTTGTAAACATCCATGCGGGCGAAATAGCAAAAAGCGAACCATGCCTTGTTTTGCTTGGCAGATAACCATTTGTTGCCCTGCGTCATTTTTTTGGTGTTTTGGCTGGCTTGCGAAACCCGCAGGAATGCCGCGCCGGCCATGTTTTTTGTAATCAGCTCGTGGCGGATGTTTCAATGCGCATTGCCACTTCTTTACAATCCGTGCTAAAAATGCAAAATATACGGGCAGGCAGGGTCAGTTTAAGGAGTTTGTATGCGCTTTCTCATGTTGGGCGATGCCGTGGGCAGGCCGGGCCGCACGGTTGTCCGCAGCGAATTGCCCGCTTTTTCAAAAGAAAAGGGTATAGATGCCGTTATCCTGAATGGGGAAAACTCTGCGGGAGGCGTGGGCATTACCGTTAAGGTGATGAACGAATTGCTCGATATGGGCATAGACGTGATTACCAGCGGCAACCATGTCTGGAAAAACCGGGAAATATACGCTTATCTGGACAGGGAGCCGCGCCTTTTGCGCCCGGCCAACTATCCTCCTTCCGCCCCCGGCACAGGGCTTGGCGTGTATGAGAAAAATGGCTGCGGATACGCTGTGATCAATCTGCTGGGGCGGCACAACCTTGAAGAGGTTGACTGCCCTTTCCGGAAGGCGGATGAGCTGCTGGGGCAGATTCCTTCTGAAATTAAAGTGATCCTGGTTGACTTCCACGCGGAAACGACCAGCGAGAAAAAAGCGCTGGGCTGGTATCTGGACGGCAGAGTGTCGGCCGTGGCGGGCACGCACACCCATGTGCAGACCAATGACGCCCAGATTCTTCCTGCCGGATGCGGCTATATTTCCGATCTTGGAATGTGCGGGGTGGAGCGGTCGGTGCTGGGGCTGGACCCCGCTACTATCGTAAAGCGTTTCGTCACCCGCCTCCCCGGCAAGTTCAAGCTGGCGGAAGGGCCGCTCTGGATGTGCGGAGCCGTCTTCGATATAGATGAAGCCACAGGCAAATGCGCCAGCGCGGAAATTGTGCGCTTGCCCGGAAAATAGATGGAAATAGAGCATTTTAACATTGAAATTATATATCCGATAAAATGCTCTGGCCTTGAGAAGCGAAGCGTATCAAGGCCCGCGAGATTGTAGTAGGCCGGCTTTGCCGACCGTTTAGCTACAATCTCAAGCGTAAAGTACTATAAGGCGCGGTATGAACACAACCTTAAACAGGGCAGTTTTTTTATGAAAGGCATTATTCTGGCCGGAGGTTCCGGCACAAGGCTTTTTCCTATAACCAGCACCGTATGCAAGCAGCTTTTGCCCATTTACGACAAGCCGATGATTTATTATCCCTTGTCCACCCTCATGCTCAGCGGAATCAGGGAAATCTGCATCATTTCCACCCCTTCGGATTTGCCGCTGTTCCGGCAGATACTTGGAACCGGGGAACAGCTGGGCATTGAGCTGAGCTACATAGTGCAGCCAAGCCCGGACGGCCTGGCCCAGGCTTTTCTGCTTGCCCGTGAATTTATTGGCGATGACGCCTGCTGCCTGATCCTGGGCGACAATATTTTTCATAGCGACCATTTGACCGCCAAACTTCAGGAAGCAACCAGGCTTGCAAAAGGCGCAAAGGTCTTCGGATATCCGGTTACAGACCCGCAGCGCTACGGGGTGGTGGAGTTTGACGAAAACTTCAAGGTGCTGAGCATTGTGGAAAAACCCGAGAAACCAAAATCCCGTTACGCGGTGACAGGACTTTATTTTTACGACAGTCAGGTGATTGAGTATGCCGAAAGCCTCAAGCCCTCGCCGCGCGGCGAGCTTGAGATAAGCGACCTGAACAACCTTTACCTGAAAGCCGGAAACTTGCAGGTGGACATCCTGGGGCGGGGCACGGCCTGGCTTGATACGGGAACGTTTGACTCCCTTCATCAGGCCGCTAATTATGTTCGAACCATGCAGGAACGCCAGAGCCTTAAAATCAGCTGCCCGGAGGAAATCGCTTTT
>CAZDJL010000022.1:0-11041 GCA_964505745.1 uncultured Desulfovibrionaceae bacterium
TGCCCTTCGTGGGCATGTTAAGGGTGAAAGGGTGGTGCAAGAGACCACCGGCTGTCTTGGCGACAAGGCAGGCCAGGTATACCCCATCTGGAGCAAGACCAAATAGGAAAGTGTTTGAGGCCGGCCCGGCCGAGCTTTCGGGTAGGTTGCTAGAGGCGGCGGGCAACCGTCGTCCCAGAGGAATGACAGTCACCCTGCAAAGGGAACAGAACCCGGCTTATAGCCCGACTCCTTATGAAATTGAAAAAGTTTTATTTTTGTGATGTTGAGCAGGTAATGCGAATGGAAATCTGGGGAATTATCCTCGCGGCAGGAGCAGGCAGCCGTATGTCCGGTTTAGGGTGCTCAAAGCAGTTTTTGGAATTTGACGGCGCCCCGCTATATTTTTCATCGGCCCTCAGCATGGCGAAAGTTGCCAGGATGAACGGGCTTATTTTTGTTTTTCCGCAGGACCAGTTTGCCGAACATGAGACCGGGCTTAATGCGCTTGCTGTTTTGCATGATATTGGAATTCCTTGCCTGTCTGTTCCCGGAGGAGCGAGGCGCCAAGATTCCGTATATGCCGGGCTGAAAGCCCTTCCTTCCACCTGCACGCATGTTCTGGTGCATGATGGAGCACGGCCTTTCACAAGTCCGGCTCTGATTAACCGCATCTGTGACGAGCTGGAAAAAGGCGTTCAGGCCGTTATTCCCGGCGTGGAAGTGGTTGACACCATCAAACAGGTTTCTGCCGGACCTGACCAAAACGAGTACGTAAGCGCCACTCTTGAACGGGCTTCTTTGCGGGCAATCCAGACTCCGCAGGGCTTTGAGCTGGCAGTTTTGAAAAAAGCGCATGAAAAGGCATTGGCTGACAAACTTAATGTGACGGACGACGCATCTTTGCTTGAATATTTGGGCGCATCCGTGCAGGTTGTGGAAGGAGAAATGGAAAATCTTAAAATAACCAGCCCGGGAGATCTTGCGAGCCTCGCCCGCCAAACCTCCGCTACCGTTCAGCTTGTTCCCTGCAACGGCTTTGGTTATGACGTGCATAAATATGGGCAGGGCAGGCAAATGAAGCTTGGCGGAGTTCCCATAAACGGGGCCCCGGAGGTAATTGCCCATTCCGATGGAGATGTCCTTTTGCATGCTTTGACCGATGCCTTGCTAGGCTGCCTTGGGCAGGGCGATATAGGGGAGCTTTTCCCCGACACTGACGCCGCTTTCGACAATATCGACAGCGGAATTCTGCTTTCAGAGGTGATGGACCGAATTGCTGAAGCGGAAATACAGATAACGCATGTGGACCTGACTATAATCGCCCAAATTCCTCGCCTTTCCCCATGGAAGGAAGCCATCAAGAAAAATATCGCATCTCTGATGCACCTGCCCTTAAGCTCTGTAGGGGTTAAGGCCACCACAGAGGAAGGGCTGGGTTTTACCGGAGAAAAAAAAGGAATAAAGGCCGTTGCCCTGGTCAGCGCGCATAAGCTCTGCATATAAGCAACCCTGCTTATGAAAAATCCCCTTTCAACCTTAACCGAGTGTGAACATTGAAGTAGCGCGTATGATCAATTCTGATTTTCCTTGGTACAAGTTCTACGATAAGGGCGTAATTCCTGAAGGTTATTGCAACGCAAACAATTTGTGCGAGCTTTTTGACAAGTCCGTGCACGATTTTTCAGACAGGCCGGCCATTTCATATGATGGCCTGGATCTCAGCTATGAAAAGCTGGGCAATATGGTGGAGCGCATGGCGGCCAAGCTTCAGAAGCACGGCCTTAAACCGGGCGAACGGATAGCCATCATGCTGCCGAATATCCCACAGATGGTGCTTGCGCTTTTTGCGGTTGTGAAAGCGGGGGGAGTGTTCGTAATGGTAAACCCGGCCTATATGGGCCGGGAACTTTCGTTCCAGCTGAATGACGCCGGGGTCAAGTTCATGATCTGCCTTGATTCTTTCTGGCCGAAAATCTCGGCTATTCAGGATGAGCTGCCTGTTGAAAAGTATTTCATCACCGGGCCGGCGGACTGGCTTCCCTTTCCTAAAAATTACATTTACAAAATAAAAAACATGGCGGAGCTTCGCAAGCTTGAGATAAGATATAATAAAAACAGAGTTTTTGCATGGTCTGACCTGCTGGAGGCCGGAAACGGCCTGACCAAGCCCAATATAAAGGCCGAAACGATCGCAGCCCTGCAATATACCGGGGGAACCACGGGCGAATCAAAAGGCGTGATGCTGACCCATCACAATCTTTGCGTCAACGTGTACCAGATCCTGAACCACCTTACCCCTGAGGTGGTCAAGCTGCGTCATGTTTCTCCGGCTACACTTCCATTCTTTCATGTTTATGGGCTTGTGGTCAGCCTTCTTACTCCCATTAGCCTGGGCGGAGTAATAATCCCTTTTGCCAGATTCGCCCCGCACGAGCTGCTCAGGTGCATGCACGACAGGAAGGCCACGTTGTTTGGCGGCAGCCCTTCAATGTTCATGGCTTTACTCAGGGTTAAGGAAATCAAAAACTGTGACCTCAGCTCTCTCAAATTTTGCATTTGCGGGTCTGCCCCTATTCCCGTTGAATACTTAAAACAGTTCAAAGAGCTAACCGGCGTTGAAATTTGTGAAGGCTACGGCCTTACCGAAGCGTCTCCGGTTACGCACATCAACCCTGTTCTCGGATTAAAAAAGCCAGGCTCCATAGGCGTTCCCATTCCCGCCACAGAAGCCAAAATTGTTGATATGGAGGTGGGCACGGTTGAAATTCCAAACGGAAAGGCCGGAGAGCTGCTTATTAAGGGGCCGCAGGTGATGAAGGGATACTGGAATAAACCGGACGACACGGCCAGCACGCTGAGAAACGGCTGGCTTTATACCGGCGACATTGCGATTATGGACGATGACGGCTATTTTTTCATTGTAGATCGCAAAAAAGACATGGCTATTGTTGGCGGGTATAATGTTTACCCGCGCGAAATAGATGAAGTGTTACATGAGCATCCTAAAATTAAAGAAGCTGTTTCTGTAGGCATCCCTCATTCTAGCAAGGGTGAAGTAATAAAGGCCTATATAGTGCCGGAAGATGGCGTTGAACTAGACAAGGCGGAGGTGCTTGCCTACTGCCGTGAGCGTTTGGCCCAGTTTAAGGTCCCTCGCCAGATAGAGTTTCGTGATGCCTTGCCCCGCACAATGGTAGGAAAGGTGCTGCGCAGAATTTTGCGGGCAGAGGAACTTGAAAAGCAGGCCGGTCAGGTTCAGGATAATTTTCCTGGTGAAAATTAAAGTATTTCTTTAATTTTTCCCGAGCTAAAAAGCGCCTGATATAGCACAATTCCTGTAGCTGTTGAAAGATTCAGGCTTCTCACCGTATCTTTGATTGGAATGCGTATGCGCTGTTCCGCCGCGTCTAATATTTCCAGAGGAAGGCCACGGGTTTCCGGGCCGAACACAAGAATGTCGTTTTTTTCAAATTTGAATTCATGCACAGGCGTTCCATGTCTGGCCGAAGTGGCAACCAGTCTCCCTGGTTCGCCTTGGCTGAGCAGAAAATCAGCAAAGTTTTCCCAAACCTGCATTTGCACATGCTCCCAATAATCCAGGCCCGCTCGTTTAAGGTAGCGGTCGGCCAAGCTGAAACCAAGCGGCTTGATCAGGTTCAGCATTGTTCCTGTGGCCGCGCAAAGCCGGGCTACATTGCCTGTGTTTGGGGGAATTTCCGGTTCAAATAAAACGATTTGCATTTTTAGATAACAAGGGGAAATTTTACCAATTTCCCCTTGTTTGAAGCTGTTTTTGAATTATTCATCCGGTTTTTCAAGTCCGGTCACTTTGGTTCTGCTGCTTTGAATATAAGCGTTACGCAGGGCGGAGTAGGGCTCTACTGAAATTTTTATCATGGAGTTATATGATTCAAGCCCTTCTCCTATGCTGTGATTGGTGCGCAACGCGAGGGCCGTGTTGCTTATGTGGTTTTCCCAAAATAAAGTGGTGTAGCTCATCGGGTTGGCCGCAAAATCGCCCAGCAGGCCAACGCTTTCTCTGGCGGTGGAGGGGCCGATGATAGGCCAAACAATGTAAAAGCCATCGCCTACTCCCCATCGCCCCAAAGTTTGCCCGAAACCGACAACATCCGGTTCATCGCACCAAAGCGGCTTGCTGCTGGCTCCTGGGTTCATCAGGCCTCCAAAGCCCAAGGTTGTATTCATGATAAACCGTTGGAACTCCACACCGGCTTCCAGAGGCTTGCCCTGAAGCAGGCAGTTTATGAATCTGACCGGGAAGGCAATGTTATCAAAAAAGTTTGATACGCCCTGCCTGAATTCTTTGGGAGTGATCAATTCATATGTTTGCCATACGGGCTGGGCATACTGGCGCCACAAAATGTCGTTGAACCCGTACCAGAAACGATTCCAGGGTTCAAGCGGATCGGCTATATCTTCATTGCTGTAAGAATCGAAGTCGTCATCATCCCAGTTGTCGAAATAAGGATCATCCAGGGCTTTGGCCGCCGTGTTTTCTCCAGCGGCTGGAGCCTGGATGGTTCGGGGGGCAAGTAGAAAATAACCATCATTTTCCGCATCGGCAATAATCTGCGCAGAAACATGTTCCGACATTTCTGCCGCTCTTCCGCCAAAAGCAACCCGACTGTCCGCCTTCAGTTCGCTGGAAGTCCCGTCAAGGGCGATAACAGTCAGGCTAAACAAGCTCAGGTAGAGGAGTCTTGGTATTAGATGCATTTTCGCCTCAAGGTAAAATTATTTTTGTTGGCTCCGGTTCTTGCTCTGCATTTCTTTAGCCAGCGTGCGCACCCGAACGATCAGATCTTCAATGTTGCCGCCGGATTTGAATATTTCAGAGAATTGTGAACGGTAATTTTCAACCAGGCTCATCCCCTCGATACGGACGTCATATACAACCCAGGTGTTGTTTTTCGCAATCATTTGATAAAAAACGGGGATAGCTTTGTTTGTGGAGTTCACATTGGTCTGGATTTCCACTTTTTTATTATCCTTGCTCGTGCGGGTTCCGGTATAAGACACGCTTTGCCCGTCGTAAGTGTCCATTTTCTCCAGATAAGTGGCTGTAAGCAGGCTGTCGAACGCGTCCATAAAGTCTTTTTTTTGCGTATCTGTGAAAGAATTCCAGCGTTTTCCTATAGTTCTTTCGGAAAATTCTTCAAAGTCAAAAATACTGAGGATTTCCCCGTTTATTTTGTCTATCTGGCCTGAACGGAGAGCCGGGTTGGTAAAAGCCGGTTCTTTCAGAAGATTTATGACTTTGTCTATGCGGCTTTCAAGAAGGGCTTTAGCCTCTTCCGCAGGAGAAGCCTTGGAAATGGCCGGACTGGAGAGAACAAGGCAGAAACAGAAAAATCCGAGAAGGGCTGCCGGTAAAATCATATGTTTTTTAATCATATCTAGTCCTTATGAAATATTTCCAAAGACATATTTCTTTATTAATGCCTCTATATCCAGGGCCGATTCCGTGTCCACAATTTCCGAGCCGTCCCCCAGCATGTTCAGGGTTCCGCCCGGCGAGAGGCTTATATACTTATCGCCAATCAGACCGCTGGTCTTTACCGAAGCAATACAAGAGTCGGTAAGCTCAACGCCTTTATTTATTTTCATGCTTACAACAGCCAGAGTTCCCTCATCCGTTTGTTCCAGCGATATGGTGGTAACTTTGCCAATGCTTACTCCTGCCACCTCAACTCCTGCCCCGACCCTCAGGCCGGCAATAGAGCTGAAGCGGGCGTAAACAGTGTAGCCGTTGCCGGAGGTAAGCTCCATTTTGCCCAGTTTTATGGTCAGGTAGGCAATGCAAATCAGCCCGATTATAACAAAAATACCGGCAAAAGTATCTCTTGCATAATTGCGCATAAGGGTCTCCTGCTATGTGTCAATCCATTCTTTCAAGGCTCGGCTCGCCTCGGCGGAAAGCTCGTTTGCATGTGTTTCCAGAGGCGCTTTGCGCTCAAGAAAATCCCTAACATATCCGTCTTCCGATTTCCAGATGCTTTCCTGCGACCCGGCAAAGGCGACCAGGCCGTTATTGAGAAGGAGGACATGGTCGGCGATTTTTTTCATGCTGGGCAAATCATGGCTTACCACCACAATGGTCATATAGGAAAATTCGGCTTTGAGGCTTAAAAGAAGATGATCCATCTGGGCCGAATTGATGGGATCGAGGCCCGAAGTAGGTTCATCACAAAGCAAAAGCGGCGGGTTCATGACCATGGCCCGGGCCAGCCCTGCGCGTTTTCGCATGCCGCCCGAAAGCTGGTTTGGGAAATAGCTTCGGAATTTTTCCAGGCCGACCAGGCTCAGGTTGTAGTCAACCACCTCATCAATCATTTTTTGGGGAAGATTCGTGTGTTCAAACAAAGGCAGGCCTACATTCTGGGCGAGGGTGAGTGAGCCGAGCAAAGCCCCGTCCTGGAACAATACGCCCATGTGGCGGCGCACTTTGCGGAATTCGGCCTCTTTCAGAGCAAACAGGTCTTTCCCGCCAAGTTTTATGCTGCCCCGGAAAGGCCTGTTCAGGCCGAGGATATGGCGCAGCAAAGTAGATTTGCCACAACCGGAGCCGCCAAGAATCACCGAAATTTCCCCGGCGGGAAAGGTATCCGTAATATCTTTCAGCACAACGGTTTTGCCGTATCCCAGGCAAAGCTCGTTCAGCTCTATGCTCCAAGGCTCAGGGGCGCCATCTTTAATGTTTGGACTGGACATGTTTTTCCCTATTCTACAGCAGGAATGAAGTAAGCACGTAGTCGAACATCAGGATAAGCACACATGAAAGAACTACCGCTGAGGTGGTGGCGTTGCTTACAGCTTCAGGCCCGGCGCTATCACGCCGGCGGTGCACAAAATATCCCATAAAGCTGCAGGCCATTGATACCAGAATTCCGAAAGCAATTGCTTTCATGAACCCCCCGCGCACATCCAGCATTTCAACGCTGCTGTGCACCCGGGAAATATACACGCCTTCATTCAGCCCAAGCAGCACCGTTCCGGTAATATATCCGCCGATAATGCCCACAATGTCAAAAATTGCGGTGAGCATGGGGAATACGATTAGAGAGGCCACGAGCTTGGGGCTTACAAGGTAGCTCATGGAATTGATGTCCATCACGTCGAGGGCGTCTATCTGGTCGCTGATTCGCATTACGCCTATTTCCGCGGCCATAGATGACCCCGCCCGCCCTGTGATCATTATTGCGGTAAGCACCGGCCCAAGCTCCCTTATAAGGGAAAGCGCCACAGCCGCCCCAAGAAATCCGTCGGCCCCGAACTTGACCAGGGCGTAGTAGCCTTGCAGGCCAAGCACCATTCCGGTGAACAGGCCAATCAGCAGAATCAGCCAAAACGATTTGGCCCCAATGACATAAACCTGCCAGGCCACCCGTCTGATCATGTGGCGCGCGAATATGCGGCGAAAAGCTTCAACCGTGAAAAGAAAAAGCATGCCGCAGGATTCCGTGAAGTCAATAACTGGGGCACCGATGCTGGCGAGTATGTTGGTCCGGTTAAAGTCCATGCAAGCTCCGATACGGTTAATTTTCATACTTTAAGTGATTTTTGAAATAAATCAAGAACAGCTTTGAAAAACATCCTTCCATATTTGATCGGGACGGAAGCGCTGGAACTTAACTAGCTATCCTGCGGAATTTGCGTTAATGTGCACTAGGCATTGGGAAATCGGCATAAATCAGAATTGGAGACAGCAGTGCTTTTAAATCTTTTCAATAAATATCTTGTGGCGGATGAATTTATGGAAGCCGCCTATGAGGGGGTTTCTCCTGAAATAAAGGGCTGGATAAAAAAGAATCTTGCCCTTTGTCGTAATTATTACCGCCCGGACATGCCCACTGAATTTTCCAGCACAACTGCAAGAATTGAAAACACCTTGATTACTGCCGCCAAACGGGTGTGTGACTCTGTTTTGATTTTATATCCGGCAAGTTATTCCGCATGCGGCAGAGCTGTGGCCGCATCGGCTCCCGCCTTTTTTGCAGGGGTGGAAACGGTGATTGCGGTTGCCGTGCATGATCCCGAAGCTCCCTGTTTCCAGGTGGAAGGCCGTGACTGGTTTGAAAATGACGCCAGGCCCATCTACCGTGATTTTCCCTTGGACTTTAATCTGCTGGCCTCCTGGGAAGTTTGTGGAGTGGAGGAGATTGCCCTGCTGCCTTTAAACATGCTTGACCAGATATTGGGCAAGGTCGCCAACATTGCGAAAAATGAAGCCGTACGGGTTATGGTTCTTGGTTCCCCGGCTTGGGAAAATAAAGTTCTCGGGCTAAAAAAGACGCAAAATTTACAGATATGGAATGAAACCGCGCCTGAAAAAATCCAGATTCAATCCGGCTTGAGGGAGGAATTGCGCCTGCTTAAGGCTCTGCACCCGGACAGCAGAATCGTGTCTGCCTCCAGCCCCACGCCTTCAGTAAAGTATTTGGTCGGAGACAACGGTTTCCGGCTCAAGGCCGAACAGCCTGTGCTGGCTTTGAGCCCCGAATATGCAGGTTGCTGGGTTTGGCCGGACTTGCCCCTGGATTTTTTCCGCCTCCAAAGCGTTGATGTTGGGCAGTAAGAATGGCTTTGCTGCAAAACATACGCAATATGGGAATCATCGCCCATATCGACGCGGGCAAAACCACACTTGCCGAGCGCATCCTTTTTTATACAAAAGAAATATACCGAATGGGCGAAGTTGACGACGGCGCCGCCACTATGGACTACATGCCGGAAGAGCAGGAGCGGGGAATCACGATTGTGGCTTCAAGCAGTTCCTGCAATTGGGAAGGGGCTGTCATAAATATTATAGATACGCCCGGCCATGTCGATTTCACCATAGAGGTGGAGCGCACCCTGCGTGTTCTTGATGGAGCTGTTTGTGTGCTTTGCGCCACTCGCGGCGTGGAGCCACAGTCTGAAACGGTTTGGCGGCAGTCTGAAAAATTTTCCATACCCAAGCTGGTGTTTGTAAACAAAATGGACAGGGTGGGGGCGGATTTCGAGATGGCCGTGGAATCTCTGCGCCAGCGTATGGGGGCCAACCCCGTGCCTGTTCAAATGCCCCTGTTTGAAGATGACAAGTTTACGGCGATCGTGGATCTGATAACTTTGGAAAAGCTTGTATTTGACCCGGCGGACCAAGGCAGCACAATTTGCCGCTCCACGCTGTCGGGTGGCCTTTTGGAGGAGGCTGACGCGCTTAGGGAGAAAATGCTGGAAGCGATTGCAGATGCTGACGAGGAGTTTATGGAGCTTTATCTGGCTGCAAGCCCCGTTTCAGCCGAGGCAATTGAAGAGGCAATACGGCGCGCCACCATAGAACTTAAAATTGTTCCCGTCTTTTTGGGAAGCGCATTGCACAACACCGGCGTGCAGCCGCTTTTAAGCGGCGTGGTCAAGTATCTTCCAGACCCCGGCGGCGCGCATCTTCCCAAGGCATGGAAGCAAAACAAGGATGGAGGGCCCGGAGAAAGGATTGAATTGAAATCCGATCCGGAAAATCATCTTGCTTGCCTGGTTTTCAAGGTAATAATCGACTCGGGGCATCCCCTCGCGTTCACCCGCATATATTCGGGAAAAATTAAAAAAGGCGATTCCTGTTATAATGCAAGCATCGGCAGAATAGACAAGGCCGCCCACATCTACAAAATGCACGCGGACGAGAGAGAGGCGGTAGAATCGGCCCAGGCCGGTGATGTGGTGGCCCTGGCCGGGCTGCACAACATCCGGACGGGCCATACCCTTTGCGACAAAAATTTTCCTATTTTGCTTGAAGACATTTCAGCCTACAGCCCGGTTATTTCCAGGGCGCTTGAGCCAGCCAATTCGGAAGAAGCCAAAAAACTGGATGAGGCTTTGGGGCAGTATCTTCTGGAGGATCCCACTTTAAAGCTGGTTCTGGATGAAGACACTGGGCAAAGGGTTTTGTCCGGCATGGGCGAATTGCATCTTGATATCGTGCTGGAGCGGCTACAAAGAGAATTTCAGCTTGCTCCCCGTTCCGGTGATCCCCGGGTGATATTCCGGGAAACAATCACTCAGCCGGCCCAGGGGCATGCAAAGGTGGAGAAGGAGCTTGGGGGGCTGATGCATCAGGGGGAAGTTTGCCTGGAGGTGGAACCGTTGGGGCGGAGTGAAGCCAATATAATTGAGTTTGCCGAACCACCTTCCGGCCCGGAAAAAATCAGCCCGGCTGGGCAGATTGTGCGTCAGGAGCTTGCGCTTGCGCTTGAGTCCTCATTCACATCCGGGCCAATGAGCGGAAACGAGCTTGCCGGTATACGGGTGAAAGTGATCTCGTATGAGAAAAAATCCGGGGCCGGATTGTCTATGGCCGCCTCCCAGGCTTTGCGTGAGGCCTTGCAAAAGGCCTGCCCGGTTTTGCTGGAGCCGATTATGCATCTGGAAATAGTTGCCCCCACCGAATCCATGGGGGATGCGCTGAATCTGCTGGCCAGTTGCGGGGGCAGGGTAATAAATGTCAGCCCTGGTGAACAGGTGGAGCTGATCAGGGCAGAGGCCCCGATGCAAAATCTTTTTGGTTTTGCCACCTCTTTACGTTCGGTTTCCAAGGGCAGGGCCGGGTTGACCTTGACTTTTGACCGTTTTGATGTGACGCCGTGACCAATATGCCTGAATTGCCTGGTAAGTTCCCTCCTAAAAAACGCAGCCTTGGCCAGAATTTTTTACAGGATTCCAATGTTGCGCGTAAAATTGTGGCCAGCCTCAATCTGGGCACAGACGATTATGTGCTTGAAATAGGGCCGGGAGCGGGTGCTTTGAGCCACCTGATCGCCGCACATAAGCCCAGTAGCTTTGTATTGCTGGAAAAAGACCGTTTTTGGGCTGAGCAACATGGCCTCTGGGCGCAAAAGCATTCCTTTGCATATCAACCTCTTCTGATTGATGCCCTGCAGTTTTCCTGGGAAAATCTTTCCAGGCTCAAGGTGCAATGGAAGCTTGTGGGTAATTTGCCCTATAATGTAGCCTCTCCTTTAATTTGGGATATAGTGCAAAAAACCGTGAACTGGCAGGCGGC
>CAZDJL010000023.1:0-3068 GCA_964505745.1 uncultured Desulfovibrionaceae bacterium
TTTATTTCGACTCATCCTTATGGCTTGCCAGGGTGCAAGGCATGCGCGGGGGGGTAAGCGGTTTTTCCGGGCAGAGCGCGGGCAATGCCGCAGCCCCGAAAGCTGTGCCGCCTGGCGGCGGGCAGACCGGGGAAACGCTTAATTTGAGCATCAGAATGCTTCTGGAAACGGGAAAAAGTAAAAGCCTGCTCCCCTTAGTCAAAGAAATTTATGAACTTGAGCTTTACCCTGAAAACACCGAGCTTCTGGCTGCGGCGTCTTTTGGCGCGTGGGAGCTGGATGACCGGAAACTGGCGTGCAGGCTTCTGGAGCGGGCAGCGTCCGGGCTGTGCGCCAGCTTCGGCGGGGATCCGGTTTCCGGCGGGGAATTTTGCCTTTTCTGGGCGGAAGTGCTGATAAAAAAGGAACTGAAGACAAGGTCCGGTTTTCTGTTTGATCCCAGGCTGCACCTGCCGGCGGTGGCTTTGGAGGCGCTTGTTTTTGCCGAAGCCCGTTTCCGCGGCGAATTTTGCGAAGAGCGCCTGCTGGAACTGGTGAATGAGGCCTTGCGCGAAGATAATGCGTATGCCTATTTCCTTTTGGGGTATCTGGCGCGGGCCTCGCTGCACACGCCTTCGCGCTGGGACATTCAACTGGAATACGGGCTGCAGAGCCTGTTCTGCTACCGTTTGAGGCAAGGGCTGTTTGAAATACGCGAAGCCCTGCTGAAAGCGGAGGAGGCGGGAGAGCTTGACGGATTCATGCGGAGGCTGGATTCATGCGGCATGTCCAGCGTTATTGTCAGGGCTTTGGACATGGAGTATATATACGGTTAGCTGAAAGGAGGCTTTTGTGCGCAGAAAGGATAAGCAGGTGACGGACCGGGAGGAGATCGAGCGGATAATTCTCGCCTCGCCCTATGTGGTTGTCGGCTTTCATGCGGACTTTGCGCCCTATCTGGTTCCTCTCGATTTTGGGTTTGATGGGGAATATGTGTATGTTCACTGCGCACGCGAAGGCCGCAAGCTCGACCTCTTGCGTGCAAACCCCGATGTTTCCCTGCTGTTTGTCGACTATGGGGGCGTGCTTAGGGAAAACGGCGAAGCAAGCGCATGCGCCTGCACAACGAAATACGCCTCGGTCATGGCCAGGGGCCGGGCCGGCGTGGTTGATGACAATGAAGGCAAGAAAGAGGCTTTTGCGGCAATGCTTGGGCGCTTCGGCATGGATGGCCTGCCTTTCAAGCCCGGCATGCTTGAAAGCACCTGCGTTGTGAAAATAGAAATTCTGGAGATGACGGGCAAAAGAAGCCCGGCGCCTTCCAAGGCATAAAAGCTGGTTTTAAGAATATGCTTGAACTGTTACGCATCCAGAATCTGGCTCTGATTGAAGACATGGAGCTTGAGTTCGCAGAGGGGCTAAATGTGCTCAGCGGCGAAACCGGAGCCGGGAAAAGCTTCATTTTGAAAGCGCTCAATTTTCTTTTGGGCGAGCGAATGGATGCCTCTCTGGTGCGGGCCGGGGCGGAAAAGGCCACGGCGGAGGCGCTGTTCGTTCTTCCTGAAGGCGAGATGATTCTGCGCCGCGAACTTGCGGCCGGTTCCGGGCGCAGCCGGATTTACCTGAACAACAACCTTGCGTCGCAGGAAAGTATCAAGGAATTGCGCCCTTCGCTGGTAATCCACGCGTCGCAGCACGGTCAGCAGCGCCTGCTTCAGCCGGCTTTTCAGGCGATGATTCTGGATTCTTTCCTGATGCGCCCGGATCTCTTGGAGGAAAGGGAATCCAGGCTCAAAGCTTTGCGCGAGGTTAGCGCCAACCGCAAGCAATTGCGGGAAAGGGTGGAAGAGCTTGAAAACCGCCGTGACATTCTCGAATATCAGCAAAAGCAGATAGACAAGGTTTCGCCGCAGCCAGGCGAAGAGGAAGAGCTTGAAGAGCGGCGTCAGGGGCTCAGGCATCAGGAGGATTTGCGGCAGCATCTGGACCGGGCCCAAAGCCTTTTGCTGGAAGCGGACGGGCTGATGAGCGTGTTTGCGGAACTGGACACAGCTCTTGCAGCCCTGGCCGGAATAATGCCCGAATACAAGGATGACAGCGAAAGCGTCAGCGATGCCCGCGCGCACCTTTCAGAACTGGCTGTGAGGCTGAGACGCCAGGGGCTGGCGGATGTTGACGAGGATGATATCGAATCCATTGACGCCCGCCTGTTTGAGCTTGCCCAGCTAAAGCGCTCCCTTCGTAAAACCTTGCCGGAAATTTTGGAGCTGAAGCATGAAATTGAGGAAAATTTATCCTTCCTCGATGCCTGCGGGCTTGACCTCGCGGCCTTGGCCCGCGAGGAAAAAGAGCTTGCCCTTGGCTTGGGCGAAACTTTGGGGAAATTGAATTTTCTGCGCCGGGAAAAGGCGGCCTCCCTGGAAAAGGAGCTGGTAGCCAGCCTTAGGGAGCTGGGCTTTTCCGAACATGTGGAGGTTCAGTTCGCTTTTTCCGAAACCGAACTTCACCCTGAAGGCGGGGATTTTGCCGCTTGCGTGGAAGACAGGGCCCGCCTGCTCTGGCGCCCCAACCCCGGCCAGGCGGTGCAGCCGCTGGATAAAATAGCTTCCGGCGGCGAGCTCTCCCGCTTTCTTCTGGCGGTGGTAAGCCTGATGGCGCGGGATGAAAATCCAGTGCTTATTTTTGACGAGGTTGATGCCGGTGTTGGAGGGCTTACCCTGAATCATGTGGCGGCCCGGCTTCAGGCGCTTTCAAAAACGCACCAGATAATTCTCATTACCCACTGGCCTCAGCTTGCGGCGCGGGCCGACCAGCATTTTTACGTGTCCAAGGAAGTTGCTGGCGGACAGACATATACCCGTTGCGTGAAACTTTCAGGGAACGAAATTGTGGCCGAACTGGGGCGCATGGCCGGAGGCGGCCCGGAAGGGCTTGCCCTGGCAAAACAACTGGCAGGCTAAAGCCGCCCCCACCTCCCTTTGGAAAAAGTCGTTTTTAATGCCGCAAACAGGGCAACTGTTTGCTGGTCTTTTTGTGCGCTTTAAAGTATAGTGTATACACGCAGTTATCAAGAAAGACCCCTGAGAAGG
>CAZDJL010000023.1:3168-8393 GCA_964505745.1 uncultured Desulfovibrionaceae bacterium
TGCGCTTTAAAGTATAGTGTATACACGCAGTTATCAAGAAAGACCCCTGAGAAGGTAGCTTTGTTTGCTGGAGTGCAGGCGGGGCTTCCTCTTTTTGCCTCTGCCGTTTTGCGGGGCGTGAGGAGAATCGGCCGGTGTTTGCAGCCCCGCTAGTGGAACTTTCCGGAGCCGGGGAGGGTTGACTGCGATCTGTTCACCCGGCGGCGGACTCATCCCCCGTTTGCACAGTTTGCCGTGCGCAGTGTTGCCGGGGTTTTTCAGCGTTTTAAAAATTAAATGTCCTCGGGGCATTTAATTGCGTAATAATATATTCAGATAAAATGTTTGGCGTTGTGAGGTCTTGTTTTGCAACCCCGGAAAGGCCGGCGCAGGCGGAAGTTGCCTGCTGCCCAGCGGCAATTTTAAAATGAAGCCGTTGCCGGATGCTTTTTTTGCGAACGGGGAAGTTATTCGAGAGTTGCGTTGCGCTTTCATTGCTGCGGGAATGGACTTGGCGGATCTTATGGCGGCATTTTAGCTGTTAACTATAGATGAGGCGCTTATGCAGGAAAAACAAGCACCGGAAGATGGCTTTGAAAACGCTGGCGAGGCGCCGGAAAAGAAGCTCTTCCGGGGGAAGAGCCCGGGTGAAAAGGTGTTTAGCGTCAGAATCACGCAGTTTTTGGGGGTAATAATTGTTGTCGTGCTTCTGATGGTGTTTGTTGTTGCGTATATGATGCTTGTGGAGGTGGACTCCGTTTCGCAAACAGCCAGGGAGGTGAGGGAGAAGAGGCTGCCCAAGCTTATGGAAAATCAGCGCAGCTTCATTAATACTGAAAGTTTGCGCAGGCTGGCCGAAATCGTCTATATTTCCACTACCCCTGAAGTGCGGAGGTTTGCCCGGATCAACGCCCAGTCTCTTGCGGCGGAATTTTCTTTTGAAAACGGGCAGGCAGTTGATTCAAAGCTTCCTGAAATTGCGGAAAAAATTGTAGAAATAGCCAATATCAGGGACGCGTCCTTTCAAAAATATGAAATGTTGCAGGCGCTTTCAGAAGAGTATTATACAAATTTGCAGGCCATTCTGAACAAGAACGGCGACCGTGAATTGGCAAATAAAATCAACAACGCGTTTTTCAATTCAAACATTTCAAGCCCCAACATTTTTTCAACGCCCTTAATGAACTGGGAAGAGCTGGAAAAAATCCAGAAAAAAGATGATGAGCTGATTTCATTGGTATCATCGGTTTGCAATGGGGCAACGCCCCATTCTGCTGCCTGCGGGCGGGTAAACAAGGTTTATGAAAAGTATGTGGAAATACAACAGTTCATATTTTTTGATTTTCTGGAGGCCAGGGAAAAATGGATGAACGTGGACAAGGAGCTGTATAAAAACCGCGAATCTTTCCGCACAACTGCGGAATTAAACACCAACGCCGAATTGCTGAGCATAGAGCAGGCCTCGCAAGAAGCGCGGGAAAAGCTTCTTTGTCTGTTTATTGGCGGGGCGGTGTTGATGTTTGCCTGCCTGCTGTTTGTTCTTAGGCAAATAGTGCGCCCGGTGCGCTGGGCGGCGGCAAGCCTCAAGAAGCTGCAAAATGACGATTTCCGGGTGGAAGCCCCGAAAATTCATATCAAGGAGCTTGGAGAGATAGCCGCCCTTCTGGAAAATTTGTCTTCATATATTTCCGATCTTTACATGCGAACTTCGCAGCTGGCGGACGACAGCGAGGGAAAACGCGACCTGGAAGAAGTGATGCGGGTAGTGTTTATGGCGTCGCTTGACGGGTATTCCATCTGGGATGAGGAAGGGCCGGTTGAGGTCAGCTCCGGGTTGCTGAAAATGCTTGGCCTCGCTCGGAAAGAGGAGTTCATAGAAAACTGGCGCAGATATGATTTGGCAACTGTGGAAGTGCGCAGGGAAAAATACCGCCGGGCGATAGAGGACGGCTACTGGCGCGAAGAGGTGACGGTTCCTACCACAAGCGGGGAACGCCTGCCCCTGGAGGTGACATATCTGCCCATCAACTTCCGGGGAAAACAGATGACGCTGCGCTACACGCGCGACTTGCGCAAGCAGAAGCAGACGGAAATAGAACTGCGCAAGGCCAGCCATGAGGCGGAAATAGCCGCTCAGGCCAAAAGCGATTTTCTGGCCAGGATGAGCCATGAAATCCGCACGCCTATGAATGGGGTGCTGGGTTTGACCCATCTGGCCCTGGAAAGCAACCCCCCGCCCGAACAGAAGGAATATCTGGAGAAAATTCGGGCATCGGCCCGGATTCTTCTGGGAGTTATCAACGATATTCTCGATTTTTCCAAAATTGAGGAAGACAAGATTGTTCTTGCGAACGATTCATTTTCCCTGAATGAAATAATCAGTACGGTGAAAGATCTGTTCCTTTCCCAGGCAAAGGCGAAGGGGCTGGATTTCAAGGTAAAAGTAAACAGGGACGTGCCCGACATCCTGATTGGCGATTCCCTGCGGCTTTCCCAGGTGCTGCTGAACCTTTGCAGCAATGCGGTCAAATTCACCTTCAAGGGCCGGGTGTCGTTGCAAATCCGCAAGCTCTCCGAATCGGAGGACGAGGTAGAGCTCAAATTCACCGTTATGGACAGCGGAGTGGGCCTGAGCAATGAAGATATAGCCAAGGTTTTCCAGCCATTTTCCCAGATACACAAATACTCCACCCGCCAGACAGGAGGAACCGGGCTTGGCCTGGTTATCTCCAAGCGCATAGTAGAGCTGATGGGCGGCGAGCTTCTGGTTGACAGCATAGCGGATGTGGGCAGCAATTTTAACTTTACCCTCACCTTTGCAAAAGGCGGCGCGGGCGATGGTGACGGCATTTGCGACAAGCAGGCCGATCACGGCGCCTCGTTGAAAGATGTTAATGTGCTTTTGGTTGAGGATAATAAGATAAACCAGGAAATAGCCCAGGCCCTTTTGATCGGCATGGGCGCCAGAGTGACGATTGCGTCCAACGGGGAGGAAAGCCTGGATATTCTGATGCATCAGGATTTTGATATTGTTCTGATGGATATTCAGATGCCTGTGATGGACGGGCTGACCGCGACTGAACTTATACGCAGTGAGGGGCGGCTGGAAATGCGGAACATTCCCATCATCGCCATGACCGCCCACGTGATGGAAGAAGACCGGGAGAAGAGCTATAAGGCGGGCATGAATGAACACATCACCAAGCCGGTGGATGTGAGCGAGCTCAGAAAGAAAATTTTGAAGTGCCTGAACGGCAAACGCGTATAAACGTGGCTGGGCGCAACCCGGCTAAGGCGGGGCGGGAGGCTGAAACGCAAAAGTGAAGGGCCAGCCTCCGGCTTGGCCCGATTCATATTTTGCCCGGCCCGCCGGTTCAGTCTTGTGAATCGTTGCCGCCGTCAACCGCTTCCTGGTTAAGCGCGCTTTCGCTCATGCGCTGCACCCATTCTCTGCGGGAAATATAATAAACCTGAGGGTCGGCCCCTAGGCGTTCCAGCAGGCGGAAAGCGAATTTGCTTTTTGCCAGCGCGTGAACCCGGTGCTTGGGGTTATTCAGGTCTCCAAACAGAATGGCCCCATTGGGGCAGCCTTTGGCGCAGGCGGTGATATATTCGCCGTCCTGAAGGTTTGAGGGGTCGCGTCCTTTTAGCCGGGCGTTTTCCCTGGCCTGAAACAGGCGGTGGTGGCAGAAGGTGCATTTTTCCACCACTCCGCGCGGGCGCGTGGAAACATCGGGGCTGAGGGTCTTTTGCATTCCTTCGGGCCATTTGGGCTCAAACCAGTTGAAATAGCGTGCGTGATAAGGGCAGGCGGCCATGCAGTAACGGCATCCGATACAGCGGGGGTGCACCTGGCTTACAATTCCGCCGTCCCTGTTTTTATCGGTGGCAATTACCGGGCATACGGAAACGCATGGAGGGTTGCCGCACTGCTGGCAGGGGCGGGGCAGAAAGGCCGTGTCATGGTTTGGGAACGGATTCTGGTTGGAAATTTCATACACCATCATCCAGTTGGCGGCGCGCAGCCTGCTTGAATCCTCAGGCGCGGGGGGGAGGTTGTTTTCCACCTGGCAGTTTACCATGCACGCGCCGCAGCCTGTGCAGCGGTCAATGTCGATGACCATGCCCCATTTTATTTTTGGTTCTTTACTAGGTGCCATCTATCTGCCAATGCTAATAGGTTTCAAGTTTGACGGGCCTTTGCCTGTAGTGGGAAAGCCCAGGTTGGCACTGCTCAAGTTCATACAGCATGAACAAGTTTTCGCCTATGCCTTTTGAAAACTGGTCTCCTGCGGTGTGCCCGAACCCGGCATGAAGCCCAAGGCAGCCTTCGGCCAGAGCATGGTCTGTAATCACAAGCGCTTTGATTTTCCGCTCCGGGGCAACAATCAAAACCTTGTCCCCGGAGGCCAGACGCAGGCGTTTTGCTTCCGCTGGGTTAAGGCGGGCAACAATCAATTTCCCCTCGCAGGCCTTGCTGAACAGGGTCCACGCTCTGAAGCTGGACAAGCCCATTGTAAAATCAAGGTGCTCGTTAAAAGCCAGAGGCGCGAGCCGGAGACCACGATTTCGCTCTTCAGGCATACTTTCTTCTGAAAGTAAGTTCTTTTTATCACATAATATTTCTTTGAGCAAATCCGGGGGAGGGAGGAAGAATGCCGGTTGTTTTTGGGCCTTAATCCAAAACCCGCCGCCATTTTGGGTTTTCTCCGATATTTTGAGCATTTTTTGAGAAGCTTGCTTAAAGGACTTTTCTTCCAGGGGGTGCGGGGTGGATAAATTGGCTTCTTCCATGCCGGAGGCGGCCAGCGCCGCGAGCAGGGCCGCAACGCTGGGGATCTGGGGCGGCGGAAGGATTGCGGGCGGCTCAATGCCGAAATACCCACATTCCCCCAGCGGGCAATAAATCTGCTCCCAGCGCTCAAGGGGAGCGCTTATGGGCAGCACAAGGTCACAAAGTTCGGTTGTTTCATTCTCATACACCGCCAGGGCAAGCTTAAACGGGATACTTTTCAGGGTTTCCCGGGCCGAGGGGCGGTCAGCGCCCATGTTTGGCGCAAGCGTATATGCCGGGTTGCATTCGTGGAAAACAAGCAATTTTGGGGGGGCTGTTTTGCTTCCGGCTATGGAGGCCAGCCAGGCCGGGAAATCAGTTTGCGGCGGGGGCGGGGCAAGCCGGGGCAGAATGTGGAATCCTCCCGGCCGGAAACAGTTTCCCAGCATCAGGTTGAGGCAGAACCCAAGGA
>CAZDJL010000023.1:8493-10786 GCA_964505745.1 uncultured Desulfovibrionaceae bacterium
CGCCCGGTTTAAGCGGCAGCCAGGTGCCGGAATGCAGCGCTGTCGCGTTTTGGTATGGGCCGCAATAAATATGGCTGCCAGGCCCTGTGCGCTGGGCGGTTTTTGATTCTTCGGGGAACTGCTGTTTTTCAAAAATTTTGTTTCGCCAGTAATAGGACGGCCCCCAGCTTTCCAGCCAGTCCGCCCCTACGCTGAGGGCGCAGCTGCTGCCGGGAATGTCGTAAGCCGGTTCTCCATCTATTCCCATTAATTGCAGCGCCTGCCCGGCGGCTGTTCGCTGGCCGGGCAAGGGGAAAAAAGCGGAACTGCCGCACTGCTCCAGGCGGTCGCGCAGAAGAGCGGCCCCCACGCTGTCAGGCTCGCCTGTAACGCAGGCTAGTGAGCCGCCTGCGGAAAAAATTTTTTGGCGCAAAAGGGCCAGCGCTTCTGTCCAGCTTGCTTTTTCCAGCTTTCCGTTCTTACGCACAAGCGGCGCGGTGATTCTTGACGGGCGGGCCAGATTTTGAATTTCCGCCGCGGCAAGCCCCTGAATCCCTCTGCCTCCCAGCGGATGTGAGAACTCTTCTCCAATAGGCAGTATTTGCCTGGCAACCCCGTCAACCAGGCGCACTTCGGCCGGTATGGCGTTTTGGGCGCGGCAGATGAGCGTCTGGCTTTTTTCTTCTTTGCCCTGGCGCAAGGGTACCGGGCCAGTTTGATTCGCGCGCGAAAACCGGTCAGCCAGCCTGTAAGGAAGCGGGCTCAATAAAAAAGCTGCTGCTCCGCCTGCTCCGGCGGCCATCAGCCTTAGAAATGCGCGACGCGATATTTTCAACTCATCCCCTGAAGCCGGTTAAATTTTTAGCGGTGGCACGTTCCGCAGGATTTGCCTGCCAAGGTTGTTTCAAGATGGGCCTCAATTTGGTGGCAGCGCAAACATTCCGACATGCTCATGGGCCTGGCCTCGTAAAAAATTTCCGGGTTTGCGCCATTGGAAGACTTTTTTTCCAATTTGAACATGGCCATATACTCTTTTTCGCTGAAGGAATGGCACTGGTTGCAGGAATCGAGGCTGTGCGCGCGCGGGCTGAAAAAAACATGGTCGGGCTGTGTTTTCCGCATCAGTTCTGCAAGTGCGGGCGTCATTTTTTTTTGCAGGCTTTTGGGGGCGGGTTCTTCCATAAGCCAGGGAATGAAAAGCCACGCGGCAAGGCCGACCAGGCAGAAGGCCAGGATAAAGGGCAAAAGCATGGAGTCGCTTTTTTTTTCCGGGGTGTTCACGGCTTTTCTCTTTAAGCGCGCCGGGGCGTTTTTCAAGGCTATTTCTGGCAAACAGGGCAAAACACAGTGCTGCGCCCGGCCAGCTTCATATGCTCCAGAGCGGCCCCGCATTTCGGGCAGGGTTTTCCTTTTCTTCCATATACCTGAAATTCTTCCTGAAAGGCCCCGGCCTTGCCATTGGCGTCCAGATAATCGCGAATGGAGCTGCCTCCTGCGGCAATTCCCAGTTCAAGAACATCCTGCACGGCTTTGCAAAGTTTTTCCAGCCTGGCCAGGCCCACCGCGCTGGCCGGGGCGTCCGGCCGCACGCCAGCCCTGAACAGCGCCTCGTCTGCGTAAATATTTCCAACGCCCGCCACTATGCGCTGATCCATGAGCAGATTTTTTATTTTTCCGCCAAGAAGCTCCGGCTTGCAGTCTTTTTCCTTTCCTGCGCCCGGCTTGCAGAAGCATTTTACAAAGTCTCCCGGCGTGATTTCAAGCGGCTCCGGGCCCAGGCTTTTCCAGAAATTCCACTGGCCCAGCTCTTCGGGAAGCATAATCCGGCAGAAGCCGAACTTCCGCATGTCGTCAAAAAAGAAGCGGGTTTGCAGCCCGTTTTCATCTAAAAGATCAAGTACAACCCTGGTGTGCCTGCCGGGTTTTTCCCCCTCCGGCTTAATCAGAACCTGCCCGGTCATTTTGAGGTGGAAAGCCATGATCAGTTTGACAAGATTGTTTTCCGGGCCGGTCAATTCAAGAAGCAGTAGTTTCCCCCGTCTTTTCAGGGAAAGGACTTTCCAGCTCTGCCCGGCGTTGAATGCGGCCATAGCGGCCTCGGAGGCCACCAGGGATTTGGGCCAAACGGCCTCGGCCGCAACAATGCTTCTTCCCAGCAGATGGGGTTCCAGGGTGCGGCGAACTATTTCCACTTCAGGCAGTTCAGGCATAAAAAACGCCTTTTTCCCCCTGTTTCAGGTGGAGGGCGGTTTTACCCGGCAGTAAAAGAAAAAGCCGTTTTCTGCGTGGCAAAAACGTCCCTTTTCATGTCTGG
>CAZDJL010000024.1:0-10474 GCA_964505745.1 uncultured Desulfovibrionaceae bacterium
GACGACTCGCTCGCCCGCCTTAATGATTCATTTGTGATAATGCTCATCGGACTCGTGGCAGCGCTTCCCCAAGCCCGCGGCCTTTTCGGGCAAGCACAGAAAAACCTTACAGGAGTTCAGTGAACTTTTTATAATCAGTGCCAACAGGGGCCTGAAACACTCTAAAAGCAAACAGGCAGAAGCTCCCCAAGCACAACCCCGCCCGATGCAAGCCAGCTTTTATAGGGGTATATTTCCACACCCTCGCCCTGGGCCTGATGAAGCAGCGCGGCATATTGCGGGTCTATGTCCGAAGCAGGCGCAAAGCTTTGCGCATCGCCACGCTGAATCAGAAAAAAACAGGCCGCCCGAAGTCCTTTTTTCCGCAAATGAATTAGCTGCCTGAGATGTTTGCGGCCCCGTTCGGTGGGGGCATCTGGAAATGCGGCCACTTTGCCCCGCACCAGCGTAACGTTTTTGCATTCAACCCAAAGCGGGCCATTTTCCCCGCCCCAAAAAACTGCATCCAGGCGCGAGCTTTCGCCCTCCAGGGCCAATTCCGCAGGCAGCTTCCGCTCAAGCTTCATGCAGGAATATCCAGCCGCAAAAGGAAGTTTTTCCGCCGCAAACGCGGACTTAAGCATGCGCCCGGGCAGGCTGGTGTTCACTCCGCACCACACCCCGTCTGCCTGAATGAATTCAAGGGTATGCGCCATTTTTCTGGCTGGGTTGGAAGAGCGGGAAACCAGGACCCTGTTTCCTTCCTGCAAAAGCCCCTGCATGGAGCCGGTATTGTTAGTATGCACCCATATACCGCTTCCATCCATTTGCACTTCCACGCTGAATCGTTTATACCGCCGTACAAACAGTCCTTCAAGCAGCGGGCCCTCAAAAAGAACCAAAGGCTCGACCATCTAATTTTCCTTGTTTTCCCGGCAGGCTTGGCCGGGCCGGGAGATATTATTTTTATAGGGCAATTTACAGAATTTGCCTAGTTTGATAATTTTGTAAAAATAACGCTTTTATTTTAAGGGTAATTAATGAAATTCAGTCAGAGAATGGACCACATCGCCCCTTCCGCAACCTTGGAAGTAAGCGCCACGGCCGCGGAACTCCGCAAGCAGGGGCATGACATTATCGGCCTTTCACTAGGCGAACCGGACTTCCCGGTGCCGGAACATGTGGTGGAGGCGGTTACGGAAGCCGCCCAAAGAGGCTGCGCCCCCTACACCCCCGTGCCTGGCCTGCCCGAAGCCAAAGATGCTGTGGCGCTATACTTCAAGCGCATGTATGATGTGGAAGTGCCCCGCGAATGCATAATTTTGTCCAACGGCGGCAAACAGGTGCTGTTTAACGCCTTTTTGGCCCTGCTGAATCCTGGCGACGAGGTTCTTTTCCCCACCCCTTACTGGCTCAGCTACCCAGACATGGCGCACCTCGCCGGGGCGACCCCTGTTCCGGTAAACCCGCAGGGGGCAAGCTCCAAAATCACCATTTCCGAGCTGGAAAAAGCGATCACCCCGAAATCCAAAATCCTGGTTCTGAATTCTCCGTCAAATCCCACGGGAACCTGCTACAGCCAGGAAGAACTGGAAGCCATTGTCAAATGGGCGGTCGAGCGGGATCTGTTCGTAATTTCCGATGAAATGTACGACCAGCTCTGCTACCTTCCATCCGGCCCGGTCAGCCTCTCAAAGCTGCTTGGCAAATTTCCCGACAATTTGCTGATTGTGAACGGCCTTGCCAAAAGCTTTGCCATGCCCGGCTGGCGCGTGGGCTACGGCGCGGGCTCACCCGCCCTGATTGCCAGAATGTCCACTATCCAGGGACAAAGCACCTCCAACATCTGCTCGCTGGCTCAAGCCGCGGCGATTGCTGCGCTTACCGGGCCTTACGATTCGGTTGAGGAGATGCGCAACATCTACATGCAGCGCCGCGACCTGGCCATGAACCACATTTCACTGTGGCCGAACGTGTCCTGCCCCCGGCCCGACGGCGCTTTTTACATTTTCCTGAATGTGTCCCGGCTGTTCAGCCCGGAAATTCCCAACGACATAGCCATGTGCACGCATTTGATGACAGAGGCCGGAGTAGCGCTGGTTCCCGGCACTCCTTTTGGCGACAGCCGCTGCCTGCGCCTTTCATACTCTACGGATGAGGAAACCCTGAACCTGGCCTTGGAGAAACTTGCCCCCCTTCTTGGAATATGAATATGTGAAGAGGAGGGTTCAAGGCCTCGGCCCAACGAGGAAAAAATGAACCGGAGCACCCTAAGCAAACTGATCTGGACTCAGGCCCACCCCCTCTCCCCCGCCGGCAATTCTATTGAAAGCGGCGGCCCTGAAATAAATTTGGGCAAGGAGAAGACGGCGGCCTCAATCCGCCTGTTCAACGGCCTGCAAGAAAAAAAACTCCCGTTTGTGAGCCTTGACTATGCGGGGGAACTGGCCTCTGAGCTTGAGGAACTGGCCCCCCACCTGACTTCGTTCAGGCACCTCTTGCTGCTGGGAATTGGCGGCAGCGCATTAGGCCCGCGCGCGCTGCAAAAAGCTTTTTATCCGGAACAGGACTGGCCCCTACATGACGGCAAGTGTATCTGGATTGCCGACAACGTGGACCCCGAAAGCCTGCCCCAATGGCTTGAACGCCTGCCCCCCAAAGAAACCCTGGTGCTTGCAATCAGCAAATCGGGCGGCACAATTGAAACCATCGCCCAGTATTTCCTGGCTAAAGAATGGCTGGAAAGCGCCCTCGGCCCTGAATATAAAAAACATTTGCTGCTGATTACCGGTAAAAACTCCGGCTTCCTGCGCTCGGAAGCAAACAGCCTCGGGCTGCGCGCACTGACGGTTCCTCCAAACCTGGGGGGCCGCTATTCCGTGCTTTCCGCGGTGGGGCTTGTTCCAGCGCTGTTTCTGGGCATGGACTGGAAAGCCCTGCTTGCCGGAGCCCAAGAGGTGTTCAAGCCGCTCAATTCCGCGAAAAATGCCGAAGAAGCGGACAGTGCCCTGGAAAACCATCCCGCCTGGAAGCTGGCGGTTTGGGCCAGAGCCATGATGTTGAAAGGCTATGGCGAACTTATATATTTTACCTATGTGCCCAAAATGGCAACCTTCGGCCCGTGGTTCGCCCAGCTATGGGCGGAAAGCCTCGGCAAAAACGGGAAAGGCTCCATGCCCCTGCCCGCCACAGGGGTAACTGACCAGCACTCGCTGCAACAAATGTTTTTGGACGGCCCTAAAAACAAGGCCTGCATCTTTGTTTCCAGCCAGAACCTGCCGGACGGCTCTGCTTTTCCTGAAAAGCTGGCCCCGGAATGGGCCTACCTGGAAGGCAAAAACCTGAAAGACCTGTTGCTGGCGGAAACGCTGGGAACCCGCATGGCCTTTTCCGAAAACAGAATTCCGCTTCTTGAAATCAGCCTGGCCCGGCCCGATGAATACAATGCGGGCAAACTGATGGCCCTTCTGGGCCTGGCCACCATTCTCACTGGCTGGCTGATGGGCATAAACCCTCTGGACCAGCCTGCGGTGGAGCTTGGCAAACGCCTTGCCAATGCCAGCCTTGGCGCCGCGGGGCTGGATGAAGAAAAAAGAAAACTGGCTTTGTTCAAGGAAGCCCGGGAAACCAGTCAGGACTTTTAGCCCTGCCAATCTTAATTATGGCGCCATTAAAACAAAAAAACAATGACTCCGATTTTTCTATCGGGATTATCCGCTTTCTTTCATGGATCTCCCTGGTCCTGATACTTGCTTGCAATATCGTGCTCTCAGCGCTGATTACAAACCAGGCAAGGGACATTTTGATAGAAAAACAGAAAAACTTTGCCCGCCTGCTGGCGCAAAGCGCGGATTACCAGATCTACCGGCGCTATTCCATCCCCCTGGCCCTGGGCAGCCGGGCGCTGGTCCTGTCCGATAAAACTCCCCAGTTCGAACCGCTCGAACAGGTGCTGAGCTCGGTTCTGCAAGGCGCAAATGTAGATTCGGTCAGGATTTACGCCTACGATTCCGCCGTGACCTTCTCCACATTTCCCAGCGAAATAGGAAAACGCGACATAGCTCCGGCCTTGGTTGAAAAGGTACGTAACAACGAAAACCCCGAGTTTGAAATGGTCAGTTCGGTCCCCCCCTGGCTGGCCATGTTCTCGCTCTCTCCCGAACCGGGAACCTACACGCTCAAGGTCACTTATCCTCTAAACGCACAAAACCGTCTGCTTTCTTTTGAAGGAGACGGGCCCAAGCTGGACATTCTTGAATTCAGCCAGGATATTACGGAAGATTACGAAGCAATCATCCGCTTCCAGTGGTCCATATTGGCGCTGGCCTTCATCTCCTCGCTGATTTTGTTTTCCCTTCTGCAGGTGTTCATCCGGCGCACGGAAAAAATACTTTCCGCCAAAATGCTTGAAAAGGAACGCCTTGAACGGGAGCTGCACCAGAGTGAAAAACTGGCCAGCATGGGCCGGGTGGTTTCAAGCATAGCCCATGAAATCAGAAACCCGCTGGGCATCATCCGTTCATCCTCGGAGCTTTTGCTGCGCAGGCAGAAAAAAGAAGGCGAGAACTTCGCCAATGTGGAGCTTTTAAAAGCCATCCACGACGAGTCGTGCCGCCTGTCCTCCACAATCACCGATTTTCTTGACTATGCCCGCCCCAAACTGCTCAGCCCGCAGCAGGTCGATCTGGCCCAGTTGATAGAACAGGCCCTGGTCTTTCTGGGCAACAGCATGGAGGAGCGCAACATAAGCGTGCACAGAAGCATTCCTCCCGAGGTATGGGTTTCCGGGGAAAAAGATCTTATCTACCGCGCCATTTACAACATCCTTTCCAACGCGGCGCAGGCCCTGGAAAATGGCGGAGACATCCATGTGGACGCCTCCATTGACGGCGACAGCGTGGATATCGTTGTAAAAGACAACGGCCCCGGCTTCTCTGAAGAAGCGCTTATCAAGGCCCTCGACCCCTTCTTCACCACCAAGGAGGATGGAACCGGGCTGGGCCTCGCCATAGTGCAAAGCATAATCTCCAGCCACAACGGAAAAGTGGAAATTTCAAACAACAAGACCGGAGGGGCCAATGTGCGGGTGACTTTGCCGCGGCATATTGCCTAACAGGCCCGGTTTGGTTTACAAGAAGAAATTATGATTGAACAATGCCACGTTCTTATTCTGGACGACGAAAAAAATTACCTGCTGGTGCTTCAAGCCATGCTTGAAGACGCCGGCTATAAAACCACAGCCCTGAACGACCCTGAAACAGCCCTGCCCTTTCTGGAAGAATCCGAGGTGGACGTCATCATAACAGACATGAAGATGCCGCGCCTTACCGGGCAGGATATTCTGGAGCATGTCAAGAAAGACTATCCCCACATCCCCGTGCTGATCATGACTGCGTTCGGCTCGATTGAGGGCGCGGTGGAGGCGATGCGCTGCGGGGCCTTCGACTACATAACCAAACCGTTCTCGAACGACGAGCTGCTGCTGGCCGTGCAAAACGCAAGCCTGCTCGCCAAAGCCCACCGCCAGTACCGCCTGCTTCAGGAAAACCTGGAAAACCGCTTCGGGCTGGACCAGATAGTGGGCAACTCCAAAGCCACTTCAGACATGCTGGCAATGGTTTCCCGGGCGGCTCCCGCAAAAAGCACCGTGCTTATTTACGGCGAATCGGGAACCGGAAAGGAAATGATCGCCCGTTCCATCCACTTCGCCTCGCCCCGGGCCAAGGCTCCGTTCATTTCAGTAAACTGCATGGCCCTTAACCCCGGAGTGCTGGAAAGCGAACTGTTCGGGCATGAAAAAGGCTCCTTCACCGGCGCGGTGGCCATGCGCAGGGGCCGGTTCGAGCTTGCCGATGGCGGCACCCTGTTTCTGGATGAAATAGGTGAGCTTTCGCCCGACCTCCAGGTCAAGCTGCTCAGGGTGCTGCAAGAGCGCAGGTTTGAGCGGGTGGGGGGCAACGAGGAAGTGGAGGTGGACATCCGGGTTGTGGCCGCAACCAACAAAAACCTTGAAAAGGAAGTGGAGGAAGGGCGTTTCAGGGAAGACCTGTACTATCGCCTGAATGTGGTGCACATCGAGGTTCCGCCCCTGCGTGAACGCCGGGAGGACATTCCGCTGCTTGTCGCCCACTTCACCCAAAAATATTCGGCGGAGAACGAAACCCCTCCCAAAAATTTTTCACCGGAGGCGATGGACTACCTGATGGGCTATGAGTGGCCGGGCAATATCCGCCAGCTCGAAAATGTGGTTGAACGCTGCATGGTCCTGGCCTCTGGGGGCATGGTCACTGTCGCCGACCTTCCAGCGGATTTGCGCGATGAGGAATCACAGTACAAAAGCGCGGTGGACCTGCTGCCGGTGGAGCTTGACCTGGCCGACGCCCTCGAAAAAATCGAAGCCGCAGTTATCCGGCGCGCTTTGGTAAGGGCCGATTTCGTGCAGGTCAAAGCTGCGGAGCTGCTTGGAATATCAAAAAGCCTGCTGCAATACAAACTCAGGAAATATAAAATAGCGGGCCATTGATCCCCTGCAAGAGCTTTCAAAACAAGCCGCGCGACGCGGCCCCTGGGCAAAAGCTGCGCTGCCCTTGCATTTCTTGCACAAACCGGCGCTTTTCTATAGAATTGAAGCAGAGTTTACAGCATATCAACTTAATACAAGAGGTCTGCAATATGAAACAGTGGCTAGTAAAAAAACCGATTCACGCTCTATTATACTCGCTTTCCGGCGTAAAAACCGCGGTGGCCACTGAACGCGCCTTCCAGCAGGAGGCAATCATCCTGGGTATTTTGCTGATCGTGATTCCTTCATCGGGGCTGGACTTTCTTACCGGCGCATTTTTGATGCTGTCGTGGACAGTGGTTATGGCTATAGAACTTCTGAATTCCGCCATAGAAGCCTGCTTCGACAGAATAAGCCCTGAAGATCACGCGCTGACTAAAATTGGAAAAGACCTCGCATCCGCCGCTGTTTTCCTGAGCCTGCTGTTCAACGTGGGGCTGTGGATCGCCGTGGGCATAAAATACTACCTCTAAAATTCGGAATGGGCCGCAAAGCGGCCCTTCAACGCTTTTACGGCTGCCACCATGCATATCCACATAGTCACCCTGTTCCCCGAATTTTTTGAATCGCCGCTTCGTTGCGGCCTGCTTTCACGCGCCATTGAAGAGGGGATTGTAAGATTTCACTTTCACAACCCCCGAAAGTACACCACAGACGCCCATCAAAGCGTTGACGACCGCCCCTATGGCGGCGGGCCCGGCATGGTTATGCTGCTCGACCCTCTGGTGCAGGCCCTGGAAGAGATAGACGTTCAGACCAACGGCCAGGGAAAAACGCTGCTGATGGCGGCGGCAGGCTACAAATTTACTCAGGAAATGGCCCGCAGGCTCGCCGGGGAACAGTCTCTGACCATAATCTGCGGGCGCTACGAAGGAGTTGACGCAAGGCTCAAGGAAATTTATCCGCTGACCCCGGTTTCCACCGGCCCCTATGTGCTTAACGGCGGAGAAACCGCGTCGCTCAATTTGATTGAAGCTGTTTGCAGGCTGATTCCCGGTTTTATGGGGCATGAAGAATCGGGCGACGATGAAAGCTACTCGCAAGGTCTTCTGGAATACCCCCACTATACCAGACCTCCGGAATACCGGGGCCTGAAGGTGCCGGGGGTGCTGACCTCGGGCAACCATGCAATGGTGGAACGCTGGCGCAGGGCCAGATCTCTTGAGGAAACCTGGAAAATGCAACCCGACCTGATGGCGGAAAATTTTTTTGACCGGGAAGATATTTTCATGCTGAAGCAGCTTCCCCGCAAACGTTTGGGTCGCAATCTTTTTTTGGGTCTGGTTCATTATCCTGTTCTGGATAAAGAGAAAAAAAGTGTGGCTGTGTCTTTGACAAATCTTGATATTCACGATATAGCCCGTTGTTCCTGTAGCTATGGACTGGGCGGAGCCTATATTGTAACCCCGCTGAAAGACCAGAAAAGCCTGCTGGGTGAAATTATCTCACACTGGACGCACGGGGCGGGGGGCAGGTCAAACCCCCACCGGGCAACCGCCTTTCAAACCCTTTTTCCGGCGGACAGTGTGGACGATGCAATCGCCCATATAACAAAGAAATGCGGGCAAACGCCGTATCTTCTGGCGTCCAGCGCACAGGGGCCGGGCGACATTTCCTTCAAGGAAGTGAAAAACACGCTTGAACGCCGCCCGGTGCTGCTGCTTTTGGGCACCAGCCAGGGGCTTTCCCCGGCTATATTGAGGAAATGCAACGGCACATTGCCGCCGCTTCGCTATGCCGACAGCTACAACCATTTGTCGGTGCGCATGGCCGGGGCAATTTTAATAGATCGAATACTCGGCGATTTGGATTAAATTTTATTTTTATATAGTGGAGACAAAAAAATGAGTCTTATTAGAGAAATTGAAAGCGAACATTTGCGTATGGACCTCCCGGACTTCCGCTCGGGCGACAACATCAAGGTTCACCTTCGCATCATTGAAGGCGAAAAAGAGCGCATCCAGATATTCCAGGGCAACGTAATCCGCATTCACCGCGGCACAACCGACGCCACCTTCACCGTTCGCAAAATCTCCGACAGTGTGGGCGTTGAACGCATCTTCCCCCTGCACTCTCCCTTTATCGACCAGATTGAAGTGGTCACTGAAGGGCGCGTACGCCGCAGCCGCCTCTACTACCTGCGCAACCGCAAGGGTAAGGCCGCCCGCATCAAGCCCAAAAACAACTGGTAAACTCAGTCTCCCTGGTTACGACCAATTTGTATCCCTGGCTTCTTTCGAGAGGTCAGGGATACTTGCGCTCATTTTTCGAAATATCCCAAGAACCCCGGCATTTTCCCCTTCACGGCATTTTAACATTGAATTGCTGCTCCCTGAAGAAAGATTTGGCGGCATGAAGCGAAACGCCACAAGACTGAGCGAAGCGAAACTCGCTTTTGCCGCAAAAACAATTTCAAAGTGAAAATGCCCGGATAGCCAAAGCGCCCTCCGCCCCGCAGGCGCAGGCAGACAATTCCAAAAGACGGCAGAATTGCGCAAAGGAGTAAAGCGGTTTTACCCGCAAGGCAATGCGGGTTTTATGCAATGGCATTGACTTTCGCCGTTAAGCGCGGAATGGGGACGGCTCAAAGCCAATCTGCTTAAAAGACACAGCGCACGCGCTATGAGGAAATTGAAGAATCCGGCAGCCTGAAATCAGCGTGTCCGCCGTTAGCCCGGCAAAGCCCCGAACAGGGCCGCCCCCATCTGAAATTGCCTCCGGCAAACGCCCTCCGTTCAAAAGCAGCGGTTCGAGATCTTCCATCCTGATATGCCTGTCAAGCATCTCCTGCTGGGGCCCGAAGCTGTAGTGGTGGGCAACCGCCCTGGGGGTGACCATTGCGTGAACCTTGGCGTCCATCTGCAGGGCATGGTTAAGCAACAGTTCGTCTGTGCTTCCGGAAAATGGCAATACCGCCTGCAGGAACACGGGGTTCACCATAATGCAGTTAATGTTGAGGTAGAAATCAACCTTCCTGGGACAAACATTCCTGAGCAACCCTTCCGGGCTTAAATCGAGCTTGCCCTGAAGAAATTTGCTCCAAAGCCAGAGCGCGTATGAAGGATTTTTTGAAATCGGCAGCTTAAAGGCCGTTTCAGCAATTTTTGAATATTCCGGGAACTTTTCAAGATAGGCGTCATGCAGCATGCGCAGGCCGGACTGGTTGTTGGGCACCAGGGCGGACACCAGAACACAGCCGTTACGCTGCCCGTTATGATACTCCAACAGCATCGCGTCAAGCCATTGAGGCATCACAAACACATCTTCATCAATTTTAACCATTATGCTGTCAGGGTGTTGCCGAAGCAGCCTGTCCTGCGTTTCCATCAAGGGGAGCCACCCCCTTGGGCCGAACTCCACCAGTTCGGCATTGGCGTGCCTGCCGGCAAATGCGGCAGCATGTTCTTTATGGGCGGGAGCAAGCTCGTTTCCCAAAACATAAATCTTTTTAAACGCCCTTAAATCGGTGTTGGCTTCCAGGCATTTCAGGCACAGGGCAAAACAGTCCAGGCGGTGTGAAGTCAAAATCAAAAGTATCATTTTGCTGCTCCAGGCAAGAAATTCAATAAAAATGTCAGCACCTGCACTGTGCAATAAATATTCCAGGCAGCTTGCCCGCTGTTTTAAAGCGGCCTGATTTTAAAACGCCCCTTCCAGAACTTAACAACGAAATTCAATGCTCTTAAGCGCAGCCTACGCCTTGCCCTGCGGGTAAAAGCGCTTTACTCCTTATGCGCAATTCCACTGCCCTGCAAAATTGTCTGCCTGGTTCCACGCAGGAAACGGCGCTTCTCGCGCCGCCAAGTCTTTTGCCAAAAGCAACGCTTCAAGGTTAAAAAAAAATTGAAATTGCAGATAAAATGAAGAAAGGAACCGAACTAGGCCTGGAGGCCTATCAAATCGGACAGGGCGCGCATGAACAGATAGGGTTCG
>CAZDJL010000025.1:0-7351 GCA_964505745.1 uncultured Desulfovibrionaceae bacterium
GAGAAAAATTCTGAAACCACGAAGTGTCGTTCACCGGAAGCTTGTATTTTCTTCTTCCCTGCTCAATCAGCAGGTTTCCGCTTTCCTTGTCCAGCTTGAGGGTGATTGTTCCCTGAGGAAGCTTGCGCAAAAGATCGGTAAAATAGCGCCCGTTCACGCCCACCAGCCCTTCTTCTTCAATTTCGGAAGGATATGATCCGCAAAATTCTATATTCGAGTCAGTAGACATTATGGCCAGGGAACCGTTTTCAGCCTTTAGCCAGATTGAACGCAAATACGCCGCTCCGCTTTTGCTGGGGATAATGTTGGCCGCTTTTTGCAAGCCTTCTATGATGTTTTCTTTTTCTACTCTTAAAAACATAATATTATCCTGTTGTTTTTGTTGTGTGTGTTAATATGTTCGTAACTATATTAACATACTTTGTTTATTGAAAAAAATATTCACTGTCGGTTGTTCTTTTTTTGTTCCCGATGTTCCCGTATTCCATTTCGAGCCTCAATTCTTCAAACCAAGGCACTTAGATTTCAGGCTTGTTACCAATTTGTTCGTATCTTTATTAACAGCCAATAATTTATCAATTTTTTTTACAGAATAGATGGCTGTGCTCTGGTCTTTTCCGCCGAAAATATTGCCAAGCTCAGGGTATGACGAATGCAAAAGATTGCGGCAAAGATACATGCCCACCTGCCTTGCAAAAGATATTTTCATGGAGCGTTTGCTGCTCAAAATATCGGCGGTTGAAACCCCCAGGCTTTCACTGCATACTTCGATAATTCTGGTAGAGGTTATTTCCGACAGTGAAATTCCTCCGGCCTCCTTGACCATTTTTTCAAAATCCCGGTCTGATATTTTTTTGCCCTGGGCAAAGCTGAGGGCGGCTATCCGGTTGATAATCCCTTCTATCTGGCGCAAGCTGTTAAATTGGGTGGAAAGTGAAAGAATCTGCTTGTCGGAAAGGGACAAATTAAGTGATTTCGCCTTTTTTCTTACAAAAATAGAACGAAGCTCCAGGTCTGGCTGTTTAAGGCGTGCGAAAACGCCCTGCTGAAGCCTGGTCAGCAGGGGAAAAGCTATGCCTTCTATTGCATCCGGCAAACAGTTGCAGCCGAATGCGATTATTTTGCCCTGGCTGTAAAAATGGTCGAACAGGATGACCAGTTCATCCTGCAGTTCATTTTTGTTCTTCACCTGCTGCAGATCGTCAATCACAAATGCCTGGTTGGAAAGAATTTTTGTTCTGGTTAAATAATTTGAGCCGCTGTCGCAGTAAATATCGGACAGCTCTTTGGGAGTGGCCATGAAAACCATCATGTTCCGTTCGTTGCGCAGCACGTTCACCAGCGAGTGCAGCAGGTGGGTTTTTCCGCACCCTGTTCTTCCATACACGCAGAAAGGATTGCAAACCTGAAGGTCTATGCTTCCTCTTGCTATGCCCTGGGCCGTTTCCAGGGCAAAATAACTGTCCCCCAGCGCAATGAACGATGAAAAGGAAAATGGCGACTTCTTTTTGGCAGAGTCTTTTTTAAGGGCAGGCAGAACAAATTCCTGCTCATGGGTTACTGAATCGAGCACATATTCTATATGGGCTCTTTGCCCGAGACATTGCAGCACCGAGTTTTCAAAATGCTTGCGCGCATGCATCATGAAACACTGGCCGAACAGTTTATGGGGAAAAATAACCCGAATGGAGATGTCTGCCAAGCCATCTGTTTTTTCAGATTCGGAATATGCGTCGCTTTTGGGGTTTCCCCTGGAATTTTCCTTGATTATGGACAATGGCTCAACCCATTGTTTTACGAACTGGTTGGATTGATTGTGTTGAAGATGGTTGAGCAATGTTTGTTTAAGCACGAAAATGTCCCAAGGAAAGCAATTTTGCAAAGGCAGCCGATGTTAGTGAATAAAGAAAAGTCGTCTGGAAAAAATATTGACGCAATACGGTTTTATATCAAAAATAAGCCCGCAGGACAAGTGAAAACTGAAATTTGCAAGGTCTAAAAATCAAGTTATACCAATAAAAATTTAAACTTTGGAAGAGATAAAAAAATCATTGTGGACAGATTTTTTTTAGGTTAAATAACAGCCCTCTGATAAAAAGTAAAAAGTGCCATTAAGGAGCGGTTTTTATGAATAAATGCCCTTGTTTTTCCGGTAGGGAATATGCCGAATGCTGCCAGCCTGTGATTGAAGGCGAAAAGCTCGCTTCAAGCCCGGAAGAGCTTATGCGCGCGCGCTACAGCGCTCATGCCAAAGGTGAAAACAAGTTTCTCGTTTCCAGCCTTCACTCCAGCATCAGGAGTGAAGAAGCGCAGGACGAAGACCAGGAGAAATTGGAGGAAATTAAAAACGATATTTCCTGGGATGGCCTGGAAGTTGTGGAAACATCCGAAAACGGGGATATTGGCGAAGTTGATTTCATCGCCCGTTACAGCATTCAGAAACACCCCCAGCAGCACCGCGAGAAAGCCAAATTTGTAAGGGAAAACGGAGAGTGGTTTTACTTCGATGGCGAAGTTGAAGGCCATGTGACCTACCGCCGTGAAAATCCTAAAGTCGGGCGCAACGATCCTTGCCCCTGCGGCAGCGGCAAAAAATACAAAAAATGCTGCGCTGTCTGAGCCTGACCCGGTTTCAGCAATTACCACAGGGGGAAGACGGCTAATCCGCTTCCCCCTGTTTTTCAGGAATGAAATCTGATGAGCGAGAACAGCGCCAAGCACTCTTTGATGCTTAACCGCAGCGAATGGGCTTTGGTGGGCATAACCATTCTTTGGGGGCTCACCTTTCTGATGGTGCGCAACGTGCTAAGCGTGACCGGCCCGCTTTTTTTCGTGGGGGCCAGGTTTGGCGTGGCAGCTGTGATTCTGGTTGCGGTTTCAATTAAAATAATTCCCCGGATAACCAGGGCCGAGCTGGTGGCCGGAAGCCTGATTGGGGCCACCCTTTTTCTTGGTTACGCTTTGCAGACTTATGGCCTGCAGCATATATCCGCCAGCAAATCCGGGTTTATCACCGCCTTTTATGTTCCGGCAGTTCCGGTTGTGCAGTGGCTGATGATGAGAAAGCGGCCGCGGCTCATGGCCTGGCTGGGGGTGGCTTTTGCCTTTGCGGGTCTCATTCTTTTGTCGGGCCCGGATGGTGTTTCGGACGGCTTTGGAAAAGGCGAGCTGGCAACTTTGCTTGCCGCGCTGGTTATGGCCTGGGAAATAGTGCTGATTGGTTTTTTTGCCGGAAAGATAAGCGTGAGAAGGGTTTGCATAGTGCAGGTATCGGTAACTTCACTGCTTTCGTTAGTGGCCATGCCGGTTCTGGGCGAGTCTGCGCCTTCTTTTTCCTGGCTTTTGCTTTTTTCGGCTCTGGCGCTTGGGTCCATCAGCGCGCTGGTTCAGTTTGTGATGAACTGGGCTCAGAAAACCGTATCGCCAACCAGGGCCACGGTGATATACTCCGGTGAACCGGTTTGGGCCGGGGTGTTCGGGCGTATGGCGGGCGAGCGTTTGCCTCCCATTGCGCTTTTAGGCGGGCTTTTGGTGGTGGTTGGGGTGCTGGTAAGCGGCCTTCGCAGCTCAAACAAAAAATAGGGGGTTGCCATGAAGTGCACAACCTGCAAAGCGGAAGCGGTGGTGGCTTTGCCCAGCCATCATGCCGGTTTTTGCGAGCCTTGTTTCCTTGCGTTTTTCACCCGCCAGGTGGAAAAAGGCATACGCAAAGGAAAACTTTTCACTTTTGACGATAAAATTCTGGTGGCCTTGTCCGGCGGCAAGGATTCTCTTGCCTTGATGCTTATTCTGAACGAGCTGGGTTACGATGTGACCGGCCTGCATATCGATCTGGCTATTCCCGATTCATCGATAAAAGCGCGCCGCGCTGTTGAGGCGTTTTGCGAAAAACACGGCCTGAAGCTGATAGTAAAGGACATGGCGCTCGAAGGTCTTGCCATACCTGAAGTGAAGAAGAGGCTGCGCAGGCCCATTTGCTCTGCATGCGGGAAAATAAAGCGCTATTTTTTCAACAAGGCCGCCCTGGACGGAGGATTCACCGTGCTTGCCACGGGGCATAACCTTGACGATGAAATCGCCCGCCTGTTCAGCAACGTGCTGCGCTGGGACGTTTCCTACCTGTCCGATCAGGGGCCGTATCTTCCCGCCGGGGGAGGCTTTGCGGCCAAAGTAAAGCCGCTTTACCGCCTTTCCGAGTTTGAAACGGCCAATTACGCTTTTTTGAAGGGAATAGACTGGCATTGGGCGCCATGCCCCTACAGCCCGGGGGCCACGTTCACCTATTATAAAACCTTGTGGGCGGCCCTTGAAGAAAAAATGCCGGGCCGTAAAATTGATTTCTATCTGGGTTTTCTTAAAAACGGACGGGCCGCTTTTGCCCGGCAGGAGGAGATAAAGGGCGGGAAGGTTGCCCCCTGCACCCATTGCGGCTATCCTACTTCCGGCGGCGTGTGCGGGGTTTGCCGCATTCGTGAGTCGCTAAAAGAGGGTGAATAGCAATTTTTCAGCAAAGCAGCGGTCAACCCGCCGGTATTGTTTCCGAATCGGGGGGAGGGGTGTAGGGTTTGCCCTCCACCAGAAGGAAGTTTACAATATTGCTCACGCCGCTGGTATTGCGGGCGAGCTCCGTAATCTCGAGCACGTCTTCCTCATCTTCAACTATCCCCATCAGCACTGCCTGCCCGGCATACACTTCAGTATCCACCCAGCTGGAGCTGATTCCGGGCTTGAAAAGCAGATTTATGCGCAGCGAGCACAGGGTCATGAAATCGGAAACCGGGCTGCCGGAATTGTGCGGAAAAAAGCAGTAATCCAGGCTTTGCAGGCCTTCCTGGCGAATGGCGAACCGCACCACCGGTTCGCGGAAGTCGTCCGGCGGGTCGCCCACCAGAAACACCCTTCCCTGATAGACATATATGTTCAGGAAAAATCCGTCTTTTGCCCTCAGGTGCATCAGCTCCTGTTTCAGTCTCAGGGCAAGGTCCTTGTCGCTCGCCATGTCGCCCAGGCTTCTCTGGTCAACAGCCGTGCCGTAGCCGAAGTGGGCGATAGTCGGCACTGCGTCCGCCACGGTTACTGTGGTGGGAACCAGCATAGCGCAACCGCTTTCGGCGATCATGCCTATAAAAAACACTAGGGCGAGGAGTGGGCGCATTATTATTGGCAGAAGGTTTTACCGTTTTTCCGTTTTCTCCGGCTTGAGCAGCATGTTCTTTATTTCAAGGGCGGTGAGCCCGGTTCTGCTGGCGGCCAGTTTTAGCGATTCCATTTCAGGCCGCTGAAATTCCTGTCCGTTCAAAGAATAAATTTTACTTTGCACAGGCTCGCCCAGTTCCGGGCTTTCAAGGCTTCCCTGGCGGCGGGGCAAAATTTTGCGGGTTTCCTTGCGGCGGCGTATGCCCAGGGTGTGGGTCAGGCTGAAAAACGCGTCTTCCAGCCCGGCAAGCCCGCTTTCTTTGCAAACCAGCCTTAAACAGCCGCCGGGCCGGTTTTTTTTCATAATGCCCGGCATGAAAAGCACGTCCAGGGCTCCAGCCTCCATCAGCCCCTCAATGGCCACCCCCAGTTCTTCCCCGGTCAGATGGTCAATATGGCTTTCAAGCACCCAAACGTCTTCCTGTTCAACAGTGTTTGCTCCGGCCGCGCCTGTTTCAAGCAAAAACGCGCGCAACCCGCTGCCTCTCGGGTCGCATCCGAACGCGAGGGCGGAGCGCTTGAACTGGCTTTCCGGGAAAGGGCAGAATTCATCAACTGCGCAATCCAGAATAAGGGCTCCGGTGGGGGTGATTATTTCCCAATCGGCCTTTGTTCCGGATACGGGTTTTCCTTCCAGAAGGCGCAGGGTGGCCGGGGCGGGCAGGCTGATTGTGCCGTGGCAGGTTTTTGCCGTGCCTTCAAACCAGGGCACGGGGGAGGCCAGCACCTGTTTTATGCCAAGTTCGTGCAGGCCCCAGAAAGCGCCCGCCACATCAACAATGGTGTCCACTCCGCCCACTTCGTGGAAGTGCACCTGATCCAGGGAAACGCCGTGGACGAGCGCCTCCGTTTCCGCCAGACGCATCAGGGCGTGGCGGGTAAACGCCCATACCGGATCGGGCAAAGCAAGGCTTTTAACTGCTTCCAGCATTTCTTCCAGGTGGCGCAGCGGCTGGACCGGGGCTTCTTCTATGGCGAGGGTCAGGCCCGTGAAATGATTTCGGGAAATGTGCCGGGCAAAAACGGACTTCACCAGCCCGGCTGCGGCCAGTTTTTCCTCAAAAGGCGCGAGATCGAGCCCAAGCCCGCACAGGGAGGCGAGGAACATGTCGCCTGAAATGCCGTTTTCTATATCAAGATAAAGTGTTCTCATATTTCTTGCCAGCCGGCTTTGCGCCTGTTTTGGGCGGTCAGTAAATTTTCCGCTTGGAAAACCCTGAACCGATGACGGTGAAGGTGTTCTCAATAATCAGGAAAGCGTTCTGGTCTACAGAGAAAACCGCTTCTTCCAGGCGCTTTATCTGATAGTTGTGCACAACGGTCAAAAGCACCATTTTTTCCTGGCCGGTGAAGCCGCCCTTGCCGGAAAGCAGGGTCACGCCCCGGTGCAGGTCGTCCATAATTTTGTCGGCTATGGCCTTGGGGTTGTTTGAAATGATTATTCCCACCTTGCGCTCGTTGAACATGGAGGCCACATATTCCATGGCCTGGGTGGCAATGAACATTGCGATGATGGAGTAAAGGATGCTGTCAATATTCAGAACGAACAGGCCCAGCAGAAACAGCACGAAATTGAACCCGAAATTGACCTGGCCTATGCGCACTCCAAACCGCTGGTGCAGGGCAATGGAAATAATCGAAACTCCCCCGTCGCTGCCTTGTGAGCGCAGGGTGATGCCGGCTCCTATGCCGTTTAGCGCTCCCCCCGCCACGGCGGCCAGAAGCGGATCGGTAATTGGGATGGTGGGCCAGGGGATGAACTGAACGGTGAGGGTTGTGGCCACTATGGCGTATATCGAATACAGGAAAAAGCGGCGGCTGACCATGAAATAGGCCACCAGCCCAACCGGAATGCAGAACATGGCGTACCAGATTGCAGGCGAAGCCAGGCCGGTAGCGTAGTAAACAAGCATGCCCGAGCCGAAAATGCCGCTGACCATGAAGTCGTGATGCACAAAAATGCCCATCACCGCAAGGGACATTAACAGGGAGCCCGCGGTAATCAGCGTCAGATTGTACACCACCCTTCCAATCTGGTTCTGGTCTTTATAACTTTTCATAAAGGCCTCCATTCGCCCGGCGTAGTTGACCCCGAAAGCAAGTGCGCCCATGGTATACATAAACCAGCTTAAAGTACAGGGAGATGTTTATTTGG
>CAZDJL010000025.1:7451-10421 GCA_964505745.1 uncultured Desulfovibrionaceae bacterium
AAGGAGGACAGGCGGTGCCTGAGGTAACATACAATTCCAAAACTTTTGAAGTGGATGAAGACGGTTTTTTGTGCCGTTTTGACGATTGGGGCCCGGATTGGGTTGAGTATGTGCAAAAAAGCGAGGGGATCACCGAAATTGTGGATGCCCATCGTGAAATAATCAAATTTTTGCAGGAATATTATAATAAAAACGGCATAGCGCCAATGGTGCGCGCCATTTGTAAAAACACAGGGTACAAGCTGAAGGAAATTTACGACCTGTTCCCATCCGGCCCGGGCAAGGGCGCCTGCCGCATGGCTGGCCTTCCCAAGCCTACTGGTTGTGTTTAACTTTTAAACAAGGGGGTGGGCCATGAGGTTTAAAGATATCTTTTTGCCAAATGGCTTCGCAAAACCGGCCCGGTTTTTATTGCTGTTTGCTGCGGGCCTGCTGTTTGCAGGCTGCGCCGCCGCTCAGATTTCACTTGAGAAGAAAGACCTCAAGGTGGAAACTCAGATGTCGGACACCATTTTCCTGAACCTTGACGATGCTCAGGATAAAACGGTGTATCTGGACATCCGCAATACGTCCGACAAGGACATAGATTTGACTCCTTACATCGCCGCCCGCATGGAAGACAAGGATTACACCATTGTAAACAACCCCAAGGACGCCTATTATATTATTCAGGCCAACATTCTTTATGTGGGCATGGCCAACCCGTCCGCGTTGAGGGAATCCGTTTACCAGGGCTGGGGGGGCGTGGCCGGAGGCGCTGCCGCCGGAACCGCCACTTCCGAAATAGCACAGACCGGGCGTGTGGAAGGGGCTACCCTTGGCGGCCTGGTGGGCGGCTTTACTGAAATTCTCACCGGCTCTACCACCAAGGACGTCACTTTTACGATTATGACCGACGTGCAGATTTTTGAGCGTTCGCCGCAGCCGGTTACCCAAACCAGGCAGGCGCAGCTGCGCCAGGGCAAGGATGTGTCCATCACGCAGACCTCGTCCAGCACCACCGACCGCTATATTTACCAGACAAGAATCGCTTCGTCGGCAAATCAGGTTAATTTGAAATTTGAGGATGCGCTGCCTCCGTTGATGGATGGCATTGCCCGTTCCATTTCCGGGGTTTTCTAAAGAAGAGGATCCAGATTTTAACCGCGCGTTTATAGCGCCACCCGCAATAATTCCGCCGTTTTGCGGCGTGAAATCCCGGCTTGCTTTGCAACAGGCTTTCCCCTGTTGCGTTGCAAGCCGGGATTTTTCTTTTCTGCTCCGTATGTGAATGCGCCTGATGGCTGCGAGCCGTTCCGGCAAAATCAGCAGGCAAGTTGAAATGTGCACGCGCTTGCTGGTTTTGACCAATTTATGGAGGAATTTGAAATTAACTAGCTTGGCGTGTTCAATTTTTGCATTTTTCCGGTTTGATGCTCAAAAGCACGGCAGACACCACCAACGCAGCACCGAGCCAACCCAGGGCAGAAAATTTTTCTCCCCACCAGATATAGGCGAAAAACGCGGCTACAAAAGGTTCCAAGGGAGCCATGATGGCAACTTTGGTTGCCTCCAGGCGTTTAAGCGCTTCGCAAAACACTCTGTACGCCACCCAGCTGGTAATAAAGCCCAATGTTATTACGGCCAACCAGGCTGTAGCGCTCTTATCGGGCATAAAATCAACAAAGGGCAGCAGGAAAAGAGCTCCAGCCGGCAGGATATGGGCATACAAAGTTACCGGGGACACATCGCGAAGGTATTTTTTGCCAAAAGGGTAGTGCAGGGAATAACAGATCCCAGAAAGAATTCCGCATAAAATGCCGACTATTGAAGGAGTTCCGCCCAGCCCTCCGCCAGATACGCTTACAAGAGCGGCGCCTCCTATTGCCATAACTATGCTGAGCACTTTCACCCAAGTCATGGATTCTTTAAAAAACAGGAATGACCAGATGGCCACCCATACAGGAGCAGTGTTGTTAAGCACTGAAGTTAATGCTGCACCGGAATATAATACTCCCACCTGATAGAATATGAACAATAACGCGACTCCTGGCAGGCCGAAAACGCTGAATATCAAATGCTGCTTGGGAGTGGCCCGCCACAATCCTGTTATGGCAGCCTGCACAAGGAAAAAAGAGCCGCCAAAAAAGGCGCGCCAAAAAGCCACTTCAAAAGGAGTCATCCCTTCAGCCAGGGCGAATCTTCCAACAGGGCCAATCAAGCCCCAACAAACGAGGGCTGTGCAAATCATTACATAGCCGAGAACGCGTTGCATAAATATAGTCTCCTGAAATTCAAAACATTTAAAATATTGCTGGGCGCGGTGTAAAGGAGGCGGATCTACGGGGCCCCGGCAAAGGGCGCGGCTTCCGCCATATCCGGTTGCGGGCTGTCCGCCTGAAAATGCGCGGCCGAAAATGCAAATAGTCGCCTTCAGCAAGATACTCCAGTAATATTTATTTTGCTACTGGTTTGGGAAGTAGTCTTCGCATTTGCCTTCGCAGTATCTGTGGAGGGGGTTTCATTCCTCTGATATTCAGAATCAACGCAGAAGCGATTCCCCAGCCGTTTTTGGTGTCTTCCGTTCCATGAGCTTTTTCTTGCTGGAAACGATCAGCAGGACCGGGCGCGGGGTTTTGACGGCAACGTCGGTGGGCCAGGGCTGTTGATTGCTGTGCCTAAAGTTTATCCGGGGAAGGCCGATAATAAATATGGGAAACTGTTCCCGGCGAAGGAGGCCCCTTCCCCCTGTTTCCCGGAATAAAACCCAGGAGGAGAGAGAAATGTCAAACGCAGCGGCGGTAGCCAAACAGCTTGTTGGCGCTCAGGTTGTTACCGGAACCTTGGAGGCGATGAAGGCGAACAAGCCGGGCTCGTCCAGGAGCCTTGCCGGATCAATGGAAAGCACGGCCAAATTGACCGAGGATGTTGTGGGCGGCAGTCTGCTTGGCCCATATGCAAAAACTTCTTCCGGCTCCGATTTGACGGGCG
>CAZDJL010000026.1:0-1752 GCA_964505745.1 uncultured Desulfovibrionaceae bacterium
GTGAAAATTTGCGTGGGAGGCCTTTGTTTTCCGGCATGGAATCGGAGGACTTGCAAAAAACCAAAGATGTCCTTTATGATGAAAACGGTATTCCTCAATCTTTTCTAAGTGTTGTCGGGCGCTATGGGCGAAATGACGGAACCCTTGTGCTCTTGGAAACCAGTGGAGTTCCCCTGTTCACTGAACAGGGCGATTTCGTTGGCTTTAAAGGAAATGAGCGGGTAATAGCGAGCATTTCCTTACAATCCAGCGAGTCTGTGGGTCCAACACTTGAGGCCGTTTATGCAATGGCTCCAATACCGCTTTGTGTAGTAGACCGGTCCGGGCGTCTGCTGGCCGTTAATTACCGCCACGGCCTTCTCACCGACCAGAAACGGTCTTCTTTGGTAGGAACTTTTGTTGCGGATTTACATCCGGAAAGCGGGGAAAAGATTAAAGAGGATTTTGCCCGGCTGGACGCCGGGATGCCTGCCAGAGAAAGTGAAATAGAAGTTCTGGGCAGGGAGTATGCCGTTTCGGTTACACCGCTTTACGATGCTTCCGGAAAAGTTGTCGCCATTTCCGTTGTTCACTTTGACGTAACCGAAAGAAACCGCCTGAAACGGGAGCTGGAAACTACAAACAAGCGCCTGGAATATATGTCAGTGCGCGATTCCCTGACCGGTGCATACAACCGCAGGCATTTCGACATGACGTTAAAAAGGGCGGCGGCTTCCATGGCCCGGCATGGCGGGGATCTGTCTATTGTAATGATGGATATTGATCATTACAAACACTACAACGATATCTATGGGCATATTGCGGGTGACGAGTGCCTGGTTTTTGTTGTTAAGGGCATGATGGATGCTTTGACCCGCGCGGATGATGCGCTTTTCAGATATGGCGGGGAAGAGTTCGCCCTTGTCCTGTGCAGCACGGGCCACTACACAGCTAAAAAAATTTGCGAACGGCTCAAAAATGCTGTTTGGGACCTGGAGAAGCCGCACAAGGGCAGCCCTTTCGGACGGGTGACTATCAGCATCGGATTCGCGTCCGTTTCTTGCCCGCCTTCCTCAATGGGGTGGCAGGATATTACGGAGAAGCTTTTAAAAGCCTCCGACCAGGCGCTTTACGCCGCCAAAAATGCGGGCCGGAATACCGTTTCAGGAGTCAGGCTTGTCGACAGTTGCGCACCGTGAATGGCATGCTGATTTTTTGTGAAGTCTTAAACGGTCTGCTTTTTTGTTTTCGGCAAGCAGAACCCGGCATGGGCGTCATTTGCTGAAATGATCGAAGCCGTCCATGTTCAGGGGGGCTCCATTCACCAGAAGCGAGCTTTTTCTCACCTCTCCAATGATTTGCGCGTGCCCGCCGGATTCTTTCGCGGCTTTTTCAATATCTTCCGGGTTTTTCGCCGTTCCCAGCAGCAGATAGTCCTCCCCGCCCAACAGGGCCTCCCGCAAGGGGGGCAGTTCAAATTCCCTGCAAAAATCGAGCAGGGCGGGCGAAAGAATTTTCTCTTCCAGTTCCAGTTCCGCCCCCCAGCCTTTGCTTTGCTGCGACCAGCCGAGGAGCCGCGGCAAATCTCTGGCCAGCCCGTCGGACAGGTCCATGAGGGCGGAGCCCGGAGAAATATTTGCCAGCCTTGCGCCAAGCTCCACAAGCGGGGTGGGGGTGAGATGGGCGGCGCATGCCGCCGGGAAACGCTGCATCGCCTCCTGGCGCCCAAGGGCTTCCAGCACGGTCAGCCCCGCTCTGGCGAGGCCCAGCGGC
>CAZDJL010000026.1:1852-10388 GCA_964505745.1 uncultured Desulfovibrionaceae bacterium
CCCAGGGGAACGGCCCCGGCGGCGGCCATGTCCGACAGGTTTACGGCCAGGGATTTGTGCCCGATTTCAAAGTAGCTGAAGTAGCTGGTGCGGAAGTGCACGTCCTCCACAAACAGGTCGGACGACATTGCTATTTCCCTGGGCATCAGCAGTTCGGCGCAGTCGTCTACCCGGGCCAGCGTCTGGTGGGAAGAAGTTATGGGAAAATATTTGTCCACCAGGCGTAGAAAGTCATTTTCCGAAGTAATTGTGGTTAATTTTGTCATTATTTTATTCTTCCATGGCCAGGAAGTTCGCCATAATCACTTTAAGCCCGAAGCCGGGAAAGTTGACCCGGTATTTATCCGGCGGGAGGTGCTGGATTATCTTGCCCCTGCCGAATATTTTATGAACGCAGTATCCGCTTTTGCCTTTCATGTTCAGAGGGGAGATCTGCGGCGAGTGGGCGGTTGGTTCCTGTGTGCCGGCCGGGCAGCCGGCTGGCGGCTTTCCACGATCCGGCGCGGCCCGCCTGTCTGGAAAGTCGTTCATATTTCCAAAAGGTTTTGAGGCCTCCAGGTCGGGTTTTGCCCCATACACGTCAAGCAGCGGGCTGTTTTTTCTGCCTCCCGGCTGCGGAGAAAATGGGTCGGGCTTGGGGGTCTGCTTTCTCAGTTCCCCAGCATAGGTTTCCTGCCATGCCTCGCAGACGTTCTGAGGCAGTTCGGCCAGAAAAGGGCTGAGGTTCACCGGCTCGCAGCCGCCGTGCTCCCGGTGGTAAAGGGCCGTTGGGGCAAACAGGTAAAGCTCTTCTTTCGCTCTGGTGCAGGCCACGTAGAACAGGCGGCGTTCTTCCTCGTAATCTTCGTCGCGCAGCACTGCATGGCGGGAGGGGAAGCGGTTTTGCACCAGGTCGATAATCAGGACTGCCGACCATTCAAGCCCCTTGGCCGAATGCACGGTGGACAGGGTAATGCTGTCCTCCCCGTCATTTTCGTCCGGGTTGTCCGGATCCTCAAGCGAAAGATCGGAAACAAGCAGATCCAGCTCTTCATAGGGCTGGGCTATGCGCAGAAGTTCTTCCAGCGCCTGCTCCCGGTAGGGATAGTCGTCCGGATAATGAATTTTAAGAAGCGGAATGTACGCTTCAAGCAATTGCTCAAGGGTTGAGGATGGCGGCATTGTTTTGCTGCGCAGTGTGGCGATAAGCTTTAGCAGCTCCAGCAAGTCCTTAAACTTGGCGCAGTTTTTTTCCAGTGCGTTGGCATCGCCGTTTGAGGCGGCGGCGTAAATTCTTTGTGCGGTTTTGGGCCCAACGCCCTTGAACAGCTCGGCCACGCGCGTGAACGAGGGCAGGTCGAGCGGGTTCAGCACCAGCCGGACCATGCTCAGCAAATCCTTGATATGCGCCGCGTCGGAGTAACGCAAACCCCCGTATTTGCGAAAAGGGGTTTTCTGGCGGCTCAGCTGCACTTCAAGCTGGAAGGAATGAAAGCCCGACCGGAAAAGCACTGCTATTTCAGAAGGCTTGTGGCGCACCAGCAAATCGTCGACTACCCTGGCCACGAGGCTGGCCTGGCTTGTATCGGAAAGGGGCTTGATCAGCCTGGGAAGCTCTCCCCCCGTGAGGCGGGTGAACAGGTTCTTGGGGTAGGCGTTGCGGGCGGAAGCGAGAATAGCGTTGGTCAGATTCAGTATGGGCTGCACTGAACGGTAGTTTTCCTCAAGGGTGATTATTTTGGCCCCGGGGAAAAGAGAGGGGAAGTCCAGAATATTTTGCACGTCGGCTCCCCGGAAAGCGTAAATCGACTGGGCGTCGTCGCCCACCGCCAGAATGTTGCCGCCGTTTCCCGCCAGCATGTGGGCCAGCCGGGCTTGCACCCGGTTGGTGTCCTGATATTCGTCCACCATGATATGTCTGTAAACGCCGCGTTGCAGTTCCAGCAACTCCGGCTTTTCCTCGAACAAATTTTCCAGCTCGAACAGCAGGTCGTCATAGTCAAGCAGGCAGTGCTTGTGCTTGAAGCGGGAATACTCTTCGGAAAGCTGCGCGAGGTCGGAGTTGTATGCCATGAGGTGGGCGGCTTCCGAACGAAGCACGTTTTCAATTTCCGTTTCCTTGTTGCGGGCTTTGCTGATCAGGCCCGCGACTGTCTGATTTTTGGGAAAAGAACGGTCGCCCTTGCCAAGTTCCAGTTGTTCCTTGCAGTGCTGGAGGGCGGAAAGAATGTCGGGCGCGTCCATCAGGGAAAGGTCGCCTTCGTATCCGGGCGGGCGGAAGCGGCGCAGAATGCTGTAGGCGAAGGCGTGAAAGGTGCCGCCCCGCACATTGATGGGGGCGTGGGGCATTTGTGCGGAATGGTGAAGCGCCTGGCCGGGGTGACGGAGGAGGGGGGCTTCGGGTGAGGCGCCTCTTCCCGCAAGCAGGAGCCCGGCCCGGCGGGTCATTTCCGCGGCGGCCTTGCGGGTGAATGTGAGCAGCAGTATTTCTGCCGGGTCAACCCCGGATTCCACAAGACGGGCGAGGCGGTAGACCAGGGTTCTGGTCTTGCCGCTGCCTGCCCCGGCAATCACCAAAACCGGCCCGTCGCCAAAGGTCACCGCTTCAAGCTGGGCCGGGTTCAGTTCTTTTTCATAATCGATCTGGTAAGGCATGACTGGTAAAATATTGGGTTTAATGTCTTCTCTCAAGCCGTTTTGCGCGGGCCGCCGCATGCTGGGCAACCAACGCCTGAATGCGCGCTTGGCGGCAAAGCCTGCCTACGTTTATTGCGCGGCAAGGATTTTCTATAAAATTTTTGCGGGCCGCTCAAGCAGGGAAGGGAACATTGGCGGGATTCCTGTTGGGAGAACGCCAGGCTTAAACCCAGAGGTTTCCTTTAAAACAGTTTACGGCCCGTCTGCCAGATGTTATTCACCCCATATGCATGAGCACCTTAACAACCCGCTCGGCTTTAGCCAAGAGGAAAATAACCCGCGGCCGGTTCACCTGCCGGGCGCGGCGGGCATTGACGAGGCCGGGCGCGGCTGTCTGGCCGGTCCGGTGGTTGCTGCCGCAATATTTTTGCCGGACTTCTCCGGTTCGTTCAGCGGTTTTTCAGGCCTGACCGACTCAAAGCAGCTTTCCGAAACAGAACGGCTGCAGTTCGAAAAGACGGTCAAGGCCAATTCCCTGGCCTGGTCTTTGGGCTTTGTGTGGCCTGGGGAGATTGACCGCACCAATATTTTGAGGGCGACTTTTGAGGCCATGAGCCTGGCGTTTGCATCCATGCTGGCTAAGGCCGGGGGCAAAGCGGCGGCCATGCCTGAAATTCTTCTGATTGACGGCAATCAGATGATCCCTTCGGGTGTTCTGCTAAATGCGTTGTGGAAGTGGAAATTGGGGGAAGGGGATATTTTGCCTCAGCAAACCGTAATAAAGGGAGACTCCCGGGTGCTTGCCATTGCCGCGGCCTCTGTTTTGGCCAAAACCGCAAGGGATAGGCTGATGCTGCACCTGGACAGGAAATACCCCGGTTTTGGTTTCGGGCAGCACAAGGGCTATGGCACTAAATTTCACCTTGAGGCGATAAAGCGGCTTGGGGTTACCCCCATGCACCGCTGCTCGTTCAGGGGCTGCCGCCCGGAAGATTTGGGCGGCCCTTCCGAGCGGACGGGGCAAAAGGAATATGCGGAGCAGAGTTTACTTTTGCCGTCGTAACTCTTCCATCCACACAAACAGGCGGGTGGCAAGCCAGTCCATTACCAGGGCCGGGTTCACGTTGTAGTTGAGCGCGGTTTGGCAGACAGAGAAAGCCTCATATGCGCGGCGGGCTACCGGGGCATTGATGCCTGCGGCAAAGGCCCGGTAAACAGGGCTTTTCGCGGCCTCATGTTTTCCCTGCATTAATGTTGCGGCCAGGGCTGACTGGCAGCGGGCAAGCAGCCCAAGCGCCAGATTCTGGGTTAGCGCGCCCCGGGTGGAGGTTTTGGCGAACCAGCCCTGCCCGCTGGCAAGAAATTTGGCCATGGCGGCTTCCCATTCGGGCAGGCTTTCCAGCTCGGCCAATGGTTCGGCGGCCGGAACCGGCCCGGAGGCGGCGGCAAAGGCTTGTTCTTCCCATAGCCCAAGGCTTTTGCCGGGAGCGGGCCAGGGCAGCGTGAGCACCCAGGAGCGGGATACAAGCGTTGGCAGCAGGCGTTCCCTTTGTGGGGCGGTCATGATGAAAGCGTTCTGGGGCAAGGGTTCTTCCAGCGATTTCAAAAGAGCGTTGGCGGCTTCTATTCCCAGGGCCTGAGCCTCGGCGATCAGCACCACCCTTTTTTGGGCTTCGCGGGGAGGCTCGCCCAGAACCGGCCTGACCCATTCGCGCACCTCTTTGATTTTTATGCTTTCCTCGCGCCCGTCCAGCACAAAAAAGTCGCGGTGGGTGGCTTGCATGAAGCGCTTGCAGGTGGAGCAGGACAGGCACGGGCCCGGTTCATCCGCTTCGCAGTTGAGCATGCAGGCCCACAGAATGCCGGAGGCCAAACGCTCGGTCTGGCTTCCTCCCTCAATGAGCAAAACCTGGGGCGGGGCGGCTTTCATGCGCAAGAGGCGGTCCATTACCCGGCTGAAAGGAGGGGCGTTGAAAATGCCGGTTTCCCGCAGCAAAAATGCTGGGGCGGTGAGGTCTGTTTCCTTTATTTCGTCCGACATGCTTGCCTGGCTGGGTTATAACGTGTAAATAACTGCTAGCGCCCGATGCTTTCATATGCGGGCCAGCAACTCTAACAAATTTTATTCCAATTTGCCACAAACCTATGCCCCTTAGCCCTCCCCCCAGCAAAGCCGTTGTTCCGGCAGATTTTTTGCTTTCAAGCTACGGCTTTGACCTGCCGGAAGAGCTGATAGCTCAAAACCCGCCGGAGTTGAGAGGAAAATCGCGGCTGATGCTGGCCGGGGCAGGCGCCCCTTGCGAACACCGCATGTTTGAGGAGTTGCCCGGCCTGCTTCCCGCCAACAGCTTGCTTGTGGCGAATAACGTGCGTGTGCTTCCTGCCCGCATCAAGGGGTTTTTGCCCAGCGGGGGGAAAATGGAGCTTCTGTTGCTTACCCCTTTTCCCCTGCTTGAAGTTGAAGAGGAAGGGGATGGCAAAAACAGCGCCAGAATAGAGGCGCTTGCCCGCCCGGCCCGGCAGTTTCGCCTGGGGCGCAAGCTTGAATTTGGCGGCGGCATCAGCTTTTACCCTGAAGAAACCGGGGAATTCGGAAAAGTGGACGGCAGGCTGGTCTGGCCCGGAGATTTGCGGCAGGCTCTGGAAAATTGTGGAGAAATGCCTTTGCCGCCCTATATTCGCAGGCCGGGAAGCCGGGAGGACGCCCTGCGCTACCAGACCGTTTTTGCAAGAAACGACAAGGCGGGGGCTGTGGCCGCCCCCACCGCCGGTTTGCATTTTACCCCGGAACTCAGGGAAGAGCTTGAAAAAGCCGGGCACGGCTGGGCAGAGCTGACGCTTTATGTGGGCTACGGAACTTTCAGCCCCATTCGGGAAACCGACATCCGGCTTCATAAAATGCATACGGAATGGCTGGAAATACCCTCCGTTACAGTGGACGCCCTGTTTGCGGCCAAACGGGCCGGAAGGCCGGTGGTGGCTGTGGGCACCACCTCCGCCCGCGCGCTTGAAGGCACATTGGGAAAACTTTCTCCGGGCCGTGATTTCCGGGGCGGCACCGATATCTTTATTTACCCCGGCTATCAGTTTAAAATGGTGGACAGGCTGATTACCAATTTTCATTTGCCGGGTTCATCGCTTTTGCTGTTGGTGTCGGCTTTTGCAGGGCGCGGGCATATGCTTTCCATGTATGAAGAGGCAGTGAAGAACAAGTACAGGTTTTTTTCCTATGGCGACGCCATGCTGATTTGAGGTGGGCAGTGGAAAACGGTTTGAATATTCCTGCGGGCGCATCGGTGGCGGTTGCCCTCTCCGGGGGGATTGACAGCCTGATGGCGGCGAACGAGCTTATGAAGAGGGGATACGGGGTTTTTGGCCTGCATGCCCGTTTTATAGATTCGCCGGATTATGGCCCGAAGATTTCGGCCCTGAAAAAAGCCTGCGATTTTATGGGCATTCCCCTTCATGTGGAAGATTTGCGGGAAAATTTCAAGGCCGAGGTGGTGGAGCCCTTCGTTGCTTCCTACGCCAGGGGCCTTACGCCCAACCCTTGCGCCCTGTGCAACCCCAGGCTTAAATTCGGCCTGCTGCTTGATGCGGCCATGCGTTTGGGGGCTGACCGCATAGCCACAGGGCATTACGCCAGAACAGGCAGGTGGACGGCCCCTTCAGGGCAAAAGTTCGCCACCATTTACCCGGCCAGGGATAAAAGCAAGGATCAGGCCTATTTTTTAGCGCTGGTTCCGGGAGAGCGGCTTCAAAAGGCTGTTTTTCCGCTTTTTGACAAGAGCAAGGACAAGCTCAGGGCCGAAGCGGCTCAAATGGGGCTGCCCTTGCCCGAGCCGAGGGAGAGCCAGGAAATTTGTTTTGTGCCGGGCGACGACTACCGGGCTTTCTTGAAAAACAGGGAAGTGAAGCTGCCGGGAGCTGGGGCGGTTTGCCTTGCCGATGGCAGGGAAATAGGCCGGCATGCGGGGCTTTGGCAATACACCGAGGGGCAGCGCCGGGGGCTGGGCATTGCCTGGGCCGAACCGCTATACGTAATTCGAAAGAATATGGAAGACAATATTCTTGTTGTGGGGCCAGGCAGCGAGCTGAAAAGCGGAGGCTGCCGGTTTGGGGGGCTGAACCTGCTCGTTCCTTTCGAGTTCTGGCCGGAGGAAGTGTTTGCCAGAGTGCGCTACCGGCAGGCGCTGGTTGCGGCCAGGGTGTGCATGTGCGGAGAATTTGCGGAAATGGAATTTGCAGCGCCGCAGGACCCGCCCGCAAAAGGCCAGCTTGCCGTAATTTACCACCCGGAAGGCTTTATTCTGGGAGGGGGCGTTATTTGCTGAGCTCTGGGTTTCAGTTGTTGACGGCTGAAACTGTTAAGGTTAATTTAATTGATATGCCAGAATGCCAAAGGACATTTGTATGCAAATAGATATTCTTACTTTAGGCCCCCTGGAAACCAACTGTTATTTGCTGAGCAGCGGTTCCGAGGCTGTTGTTATAGACCCGGGAGGCGACCCCGAAGCCATTCTAAAGCTGCTTGATAAAAAAGGGCTGACTCTCACGCATATTTTAAACACCCATCTGCATTTGGACCATACCTATGGAAACGCGGGGCTTGCAGCGGCCAGCGGCGTGAAAATTCAGGCAGGGGAAGGCGAAAAGCTGATTTCTGAAACCCAGCTGGTGCAGGGCGGTTTTTACGGCCTGCCGATGGTTGACGCTTACGAATGGGAGCCAATGAAGCCGGGCGTGCACGAGATGCTTGGCGCCGTTTGCGAGGTGCGCCCCACCCCCGGGCACAGCCCCGGCAGCCTCACATTTTATTTTAAAGACGCCGGAGCCGCTTTTGTGGGTGATGTGATTTTCAAGGGCTCGGTGGGCCGGACCGATTTTCCCGGGGCTTCGCACAGTCTGCTGGTTGAATCGATCCGCACGCAAATTTTCACGCTTCCTGAGGATACAGTTCTTTATCCGGGGCATGGTTCCTCCACCACAGTCAAACGAGAGATGAAGAGCAACCCTTATGCCTGAAGCCAAAGCAGACCCCCGATGGCCTTTTTTGAGGCTGCCCGAGGAGGCTCCTTGTGCCTGTGTGTACGGGTGCAGCCCTCGCAAGGGAGGCAACTCTGACTTTGCCAGTTTTTTGATTGAAGGTGAGCTTGCGGCGTTGGGTGTGGATTGCAAAGGCGCGCTTCTGCGTGAGCACAGAATTGATTTTTGCATAGGCTGCCAGGCCTGCGCCAACCCCGGAAAGCTGGGCAAGCTTTGCGTTTTCAGCGGGAAAGATGACGGGGAAAAGCTGTTCGGGCCTCTGCTTGGCTCGGAAAAACTGTTTTTCACGGCTCCCATTTATTTCTATCATTTGCCCGCCCAGTTCAAGGGGTGGATAGACCGCTGCCAGTCTTACTGGAATTTGCGCAGGCAAGGGTCTTCCCTTCTGGAAGGCCTGCCCCGGCGTAAGGCGCATGTGGTGCTTATTTGCGCCCGTGAAAAGGGTGATAAAATTTTCCAGGGCTCCTTGCTTTCCCTGCGTCTTTTTCTTGAGCCGTTCAACATAGAACTGGCGGAGCCTCTGCTTTTGCGCGGGCTTGACGAGCCGGGCGATCTGGCCTCAAAGCGCGAAATTCAGGAAGAAGTGATTGCCTATGTGCGCGGGACGTGCGGGGATGCCTGAACCGTCCGAGTTTTCTTCTGCGGCTTTGCCCTTTGCAAAGGCTGGGTTTTTAAGCAGAATTTTTTCTTTGCCTGCTTTTTTCAACAGCCGCTGCGCCGCCTGCGGCGATCCGGTTGAAAGAAACAGCCTCACGGGAAGGCTTTGCCCTGGCTGCGCGAAGGATTTGGCTCCGATGCAGTCCGGCTTTTGCAAGCTGTGCGGCCTGCCCTTTGCTGAGGGAAGCGTTGGCCTTGGGCCCTGTCAGGCCTGTCT
>CAZDJL010000027.1:0-9796 GCA_964505745.1 uncultured Desulfovibrionaceae bacterium
CATAAAAACGGCGGGCCTGACCTGAAAATCAAACCCGCCATACCAACAGCGCCCCAAAATCATTTTTGCTCCGCCCCGGCATGACCCGCTCCGGAAGGGTCTGCCGCCGCAGGCGCGGCGGGTTCCTGCATTGAACCATTTATGGCGTTAACGGGCACAGAGGCGTTTTCATCGCTTTTCGCAAACCACCACCAGCCGATTACCGCACTGACCACAAGCGCTGCTATGAACGCCCACAGGCCCCATCGCTTTTTCTGTTTCAGCGGATCGCTAAAAGAGCGATTTGCGTGACGCGGCAATTTGGCTGTGAACGTGAGCGCGTTTGCAAGCGGAATGTTTATGGGCGCCCGGCTGTTCACCGCCCAGCCCGAAGCTTCAAGCAGCGGGCCCAGTGTGCGCTTGCGCAGCTTGAACCATGCAATAATTACAGACGGGCCTGAAATAAGCAGGAAAATTCCCAGAAAAACCAGAGGAAATTGCCACCACTCCAGCGAAAACGCCGCTTTGGCAAGGCTGGCCAGGGCGGTTCCCATCACCCCAATAGCCAGGCCCACAGCGGCGAAAAGGCCTGCGCTCCGGGCAATGTCGAACTTGGGAGGCGCAGGGGCATCAGCGGAAGGCGACGCAACCGAGGCCTCTGCGGATGAAATCTGCCTGCCCGCCCCATCCAGCACCCCCTGCTGCCGGGATGCGGCAAGCTTGCTTATCTGCTCGCCAATCATGCGGGCGATTTTTTTGTAGGGCTCCCACACGGCTTCCCATAAGCTGATGGGCTTGCTCACCACCTTTATCACCTGAGCGTCCCAGTCGTAGCCCCTGTTATCTACAAAAACGCCATTGCGCCCCTGCACAAGCAAATCCTGGTTGCCCGCCGTTACCGCCGCCGCAATCAGCCTCTCTCCCTCGGGTTCTCCGCTTCCTTCCGGCGCTTTGCGGCTGCATTTGAGATAAAGCAAAAACAGCTCGCTGTATCCGGCCAGCACTGAATGCTCATCGGGGTTATCCACAGAAACGCACAACCGGCAGCTCCGCCCGTCTATATATAAAGTTCCGGCCTGAAACGCAGCATTGTTCCTGAGCGTGTAGAAATCCTGGAAAGACACAAAGTTTCTGAGCAGGCGGTGAAGCCCGCTGCGGTACACCACCAGCCTGCCAAGGGCGGAAATGTCGGCTGCCGGAGCGGGATAGGCGGCGTCCTTCTCGGCTAAGGCCTTGAATTTCTCAAGCAGGTCGCCCTCAAGAACTGATTTTACCAGCCCCTCATGCAGCGAATCAAAAGAGGCTGTGGGGGCAAACTCAACTTCAGGCAGCACAGGCTCCGGTTTGGCGGCAAAGGCTGCCGCATATGACCGAAATGCCTCCTGAACGGCATGCCAGTTTTTCCGGCTCAGCCGATTGGGCGCGTCCAGATATTCACGGCACAATGCCAAAAAACGCTGCACCTGATTCCGCCACGCCGGATTGAGCCCTTCCGCCGCGTCCAGAACACCATCGGGAGACACCCTGGAAAGGGGCAAATCCTTAAGCCCTTCATTTAAAAGCACCGCATTCCCTTCCTGCACAAACATGCCCTGGCAAGGATTCAGTATTTCAGCGGACTGCGGGGCGTAAGAGGCCAGATCGCAGCGTAAGAAATAATCATCGAACTTGGGCCCAAGCTCCTGCATCAAAGCCCAGGCCTCCGGGGTATCTGGCCCCAGCAGGGATCCGGCGCGGGCCAAACCGTCTTTCCAGGCAACCCAGCCTCCAAGGGCTTTTTCAAAAGCTTCCGCAAGCGCGGTGTCTATTCCCGGCTCTCCGCCGCCATCTCTCAGGCCGCCCACCGTTTCCAGAACCGCCCTGATAAAGCCGCGCACGTCCTCGTCAAGATGAGGCGCAGGAGGCAATATGCCGTCTCCATTATATTCGCGCCCCGCCAGGTCTGAAGCGGCAAGAAAAATATCCCCTGCGCCCACTTCCGCCGCGCCGCCTTTGCCCAGGCTTTCCAACACCGCCCTGGCAGCAGATGCCAGCCGCCTGCCTTCCTCGGAGCTTTCGTCAATATCGGCAACCGGCAGCATTTCCGAAGGCTCGATTATTGATGCGGGATCCTTCAGATTCGCGCACACCCATTCCGTGGCGGCCAAAACCTCCGGCACCCTGATCCGTCCGTCCTTGTCCGAGTCAATCATCTCCAAAAGCCTGTTGTCCAGCTCCAGGCCGTGCGCAGGGCAGGCCAGCGCCACCCACAGCTTGGGGTCCAGCTCGCGCAAGCCGCAAACTTCTTCCGAGGTTTGCAGCAACGCCTGGTCTATTCCGCCCAGGCGCTGAAATTTCCATTGTATTTTCTTTTCTTCAATCATTTAACGCCCCCTGGGAAATCTTACCCGGCCAAACAACTGCGCCAATCAAACCAAACATCTTTGATTGCATTTTAAATATCTACAATCAAATTAGTTACCATAAGCGGCAATGCGCCGCAATATCTTGAATTTTAAACTCCGCACGAACGAAATGGAGCCCGCATGCAGTTCTGCGTCAAACCCGGCCAGGCGGGTCGCCGTTCCGCAGGATTGCAAAATGGATGTTGGCAAACCAAACAATTAATTATAGCTTCACGCATATGAAAAAAAAGTGCGGTGAACACCTTCCAGACGTTGCCCCCTTGCGTTATCCGCTCTGCCCGCCTCAAACCGGGCAAGCTTCGCGCTATTTTTAAAATAGCCAAAAAAATACTTGGAAAGAGCCAACAAAAAGTATATCATTCACCCTGTTTGTGCTGCTGCGCTTTGAGGTTCTACTCTGTGGTTTTCAGACATTTCACCGGGCATACGTCCCGCTTTCAATTCTGACACCGGAGCCGGGCTAGCCTCAAGCCGGCAACCCCTAAAATATAAAGAAAAGGCTACTTAAGCTATGTCGAAAATATTAGATGCGATTTTGGGCGTTTTCTCCAACGACCTGGCCATTGACCTGGGCACCGCGAACACCTGCGTTTATGTAAAGGGGCATGGCATAGTTCTGCGCGAGCCCTCGGTTGTAGCCGTAAAAAAAGACGCCCGCGGAAACAATGTCGTCCTGGCGGTCGGATCGGACGCCAAACGCATGCTGGGCCGCACCCCCGGAAACATTGACGCCATTCGCCCCATGAAAGACGGGGTAATAGCCGACTTTGAAATTACAGAAGCCATGCTTCGCCATTTTATATCCAAGGTTCACAACTCGCGCCGCCTGGTGCGCCCGCGCATCATGATTTGCGTGCCCACCGGGATTACCCAGGTTGAGAAAAGGGCGGTCAAGGAATCGGCCCAAAGCGCCGGAGCCCGCGAGGTGTACCTGATTGAAGAGCCCATGGCCGCGGCAATCGGAGCCGAACTGCCCATTCAGGAGCCTACCTCCAACATGGTGGTGGACATCGGCGGCGGAACAACCGAAGTTGCAGTAATCTCGCTTTCAGGGATTGTTTATTCCAAGTCCGTGCGTGTGGGAGGAGACAAGATGGACGAAGCCATCAAAACCCACGTCAAACGCAAGTACAACATGTTGATTGGCGATTCCACGGCTGAGGAAATAAAGATGAAGGTAGCTTCCGCCTATCCTATGGATCCGGAGCAGGAAGTGGAGGTAAAGGGACGCGACCTGGTTACGGGCATTCCCCAAAATATCATCATCACCTCCGAGGAAGTCCGCAAGGCTATTTCCGAGCAGGTGGAGAGCATTGTCCAGGCCGTGCGTATTGCTTTGGAGCAAACCCCTCCTGAACTTGCAGGCGACATTGTGGACCGGGGCATTGTTCTGACCGGAGGCGGCGCCCTGCTTAAAGGGCTGGACCAGCTGCTGCGCGAGGAAACCTCACTTCCAATCACTGTAATCGACGATCCGCTGTCCACAGTGGTCATTGGCACGGGCAAGGCTCTGGATAATATCCATATCCTCAAAGAAGTGTGCATTGACTAACCAGATTTAAGATTGCGATGTTCAGATGACGCTAAAACGTGCTTTCATGCTCCTGGTGCTAGGTCTGTTCATGTATCTTGGCCTGTACACCTGGAATGAAAGAACGGGCTACCTAAACACCCTCGCCGAAAATACCGGCCTTGAGGTCATAGGTCAGGTTCTTGCGCCTGTGGACTGGGTTGTGACCGAAATATCCCGCACCTGGAGCAGTTACGTTGATTTGGTCAATGTGCGCGAGGAGCGGGATTTTTTTGAGGAAAGCCTTGCCAATGCCACCGCGCTGATCAACAAGATGCAGGAAGAACAGCACGAATTACTGCGTTTGCGGGAATTACTGAGTTTTTCCACGCCAGAGCACTGGACTCCCATCGGGGCAAGGGTGATTGGGACGCGAATCGGGCCGCAAGCGGCCCTCAATTCGCTTATTCTTGACAAGGGTTTTGCCACCGGCGCCACACCCGGCACTCCTGCCGTTACCAAAAACGGCGTGGTGGGGCAAATTCTGCGGTCAAGCCCCCATTTTTCAACAGTGCTCCTGATTAACGACCCGTCCTGCCGCATCGCGGTCATTTCACAGGAAAGCAGGTTCCAGGGCATTCTCAGCGGAAACGGGCCCGGCCGCCCACTGGATGTGCATTATGTGCCCCCGAACGCGCAAGTGCGCATAGGCGAGCTGCTGCTCACATCCGGCCTGGACGGGCTGTTCCCCAAAGGAATCCCCGTAGCCTGGGTGGAAAATGCCAAGCCTTCCGACACTTCCCCTTTCCAGACAATCAAGGCCTGGCCCCTGGTTCAGCTTAACAGGCTTGAGGAAGTCCTGCTTCTGCAGCCGTCGTCAGGCAGAAAAGAAAATCCGTTCAACCGTTTTTACGATGCGCCCCCTGTGCTTCCTCCGGAAGCAGCAACCGGCCGGCCAGCCGTTCCCACGCCAGGGCAAGACGCCCCATTGGGAAATCCCCCGCCTCCCGGCCCAATAAACATGCCGCCCGCGCAAGACAGCAATGTTCCGCCCCAGGCGGAGTAGCCGGAGGCCGCTCAATGCTCGCTTACAATATTCTCTGGTGGGTTGTGTTCTTTCTTTTGGCGATTTACGCCCAAAGCTTCTTGTCAGGTGTCGATTTTTTACTTATTGGAGTAATCATAGCAATGCAGGAGAGAAAACCGGCCCAACTGGCCTGGGTCATTCTGGCGTCCATCCTGCTGCAGGAAGGAGTGGGAACCCTTCCGTTCGGCTCGGCCCTCTTGTGGTACAGCTTTGCGGTTATCGCCTTTTATGGCGGCAGAGCCCTGTTTGAAGCGGAGAATTTCGTGTTCATTTTTCTGATTTCCGCACTGCTCGGCCTTTTGCACTATATTCTTACCTATGCCATGGCCGATCTGCACGACATGCGAATAGACACCACCCGACTTATGGTTGAAAGCGCCACACAGGCCCTGATCATCCCTCCGCTGTGGAGGCTGGCCTATTTCTTCAGAGGAAAAGTCAAGACGAATGAAGATAGAACTTGAAGGAGAAGGCTACCAGCCGTCAAAACCGGGCCTCATTTTTCTGCAGTTCCTGGTTCTCGCCTTATTTGTGACATTTGTCCTGCGCTTCTGGTATCTGCAAATTCACAAAGGGGCGGAATTTGCCCAGCGTGCGTCAAACAACCGGCTCCATCAAAAACTTATTTACGCCCCCCGGGGGTTTTTGCAAGACCGCAACGGCGTGCTTCTGGCTGAAAACCGCCCGGCTTTCGCCCTCATTTTAAACCAGCAGGACTGCCCCGACGTAAACGCGACCCTATCCCAAATCAGCAGCTGGACCGGAATTCCCCTGGAAACCCTGCTCACCCGCTATCAGCAGGAGCGCCAGAAAAGCTCCCGCCCCGAACCGATCACCCTGATTAACGACATGTCCTTCGAGCAGGTGGCGCTGATTGAACCGTATGTGGAACGCCTTCCCGAGCTTAGCATCGACACCCGCACCAGGCGCAACTATCCGCATGGGCCGCTGTTTGCGCACATACTGGGCTATGTGGCGGAGGCGAATGAAAAAGAAATGGGGCAAGATCCGGAACTTTCCCTGGGCGACAGCATCGGCAAGCTGGGGCTTGAATCAAAGCTGGAAAAACGCCTCCGCGGCCAGAAAGGGCTTGCTTATGTGGAACGGAACGCCTTTGGCGTGAGCCTTTCCAGTTCAATAGCGCGCGAAGCCCAAAGCGGAGACAGCATCACCCTGTCCATTGACATTGAAGTGCAAAAGCTGGCTGTAAAAGCCCTTGGCGAGCATAGCGGCTGCATCGTGGTGATGGAGCCCTATACCGGAAAAATTGTGGCCATGGCCACCCAGCCGTCATTCGACAACAACGCCTTCTCCATCGGCCTCAGCAACGCGCAATGGGAAGAGCTTAGAACCAACCCGCGCTTCCCCATGCAGAACAGGACCATCCAAAGTGAATACCCCCCCGGCTCGGTCTGGAAGCTGGTCATGGCCGAATTGTTTCTGAAAGAAGGAATAAACCCGAACGAATCGGTTTTCTGCTCGGGGGAATACCGCATGGGCGACCGGTATTTCCGGTGCTGGAAACCGGGCGGACACGGGCATATGAACATGAACTCGGCCCTGATGAATTCCTGCGATGTCTATTTTTACCATATGGGCGACCGCATGGGCATTGACCGCATTTCGGCCTTTGCCAAGCAGTGCGGGTTTGGAGAACCCACAGGCATAGACCTGCCATATGAACGCGGAGGGCTGGTCCCGTCAAGAGAATGGAAACGGGCGCGCGATGGTTCTTCCTGGCAACGGGGCGAAACCTTGAACGTGTCCATTGGGCAGGGCGCAACGCTGGTCACGCCGCTGCAGGTGGCAGTTTACACATCAGCCCTTATCAATGGCGGCTACCTGCTGAAGCCAAGCCTGATTCTCTCCGAACCCACCGAGGTGCGTTCAAAGCTGCCTTCGTCTCCCAAGGATCTGAATTTTTTGATCGAATCCATGCGAATGACCGCAGAAAGCGGAACGGCCAGGGTAATTTCCCGCCCCGACGCCATAATGGGAGGCAAAACCGGAACCGCCCAAGTGCGAAGAATAGAGCAGGAGCGCCTGAAGAGCCATCAAATGGCCTACGAGTACCGGGACCATGCCTGGATTACAACCTGGGCCAAAAAGAACGAGAAGAGCTATGTAGTGACGGTCATGGTCGAACATGGCGGGGGCGGCAGTTCAACCGCCGGCCCGGTTGCACGAGACATATACAACTATCTTTTAAGCGATGATTACCCCGGGTCCAAACCACATGGGGCGGAACTGGCACTGCCGGAAGGGCCGCTGGAAGAGCGGACAACAGGGCAACTCTTTCCCGAACAGTAAAACGGACTGACAAGATGGTATCCTTGAACCCTATTGAAAAAATGGACAGACAACTCCTGGGGCACGTCAACTGGGGGCTGCTTTTTCTTGTTTTTCTGCTGTTCCTGGTGGGCATAGTAAACCTATACTCCGCCGGGGCGCGCCTTCTGGAAGACGGAATGCAGGTTAACAACTTCTACCAAAAACAGCTGCTCTGGGGAGGGGTGGGGCTTACCGTCATGCTTGGAGTCATGCTTTTTGACTACCGCCACCTGAAAAACGTTACCCTGTTTCTGTATATAGCGGCCATCATTCTGCTGGTGCTGGTTTTGCTGGTGGGTTCGGTATATTCCGGGGCCAGACGCTGGATCGACCTGGGGTTCATTACCTTCCAGCCTTCAGAACTGGCCAAGATCAGCGTGCTCCTGATGGGCGCCCTGGTTCTTTCCAGAAGCAAAGAAGCGCTTGGGCCCCTGGGCCTTTTGGAGGCGCTGGGGATAGGGATTCTACCGGCCATACTTATTCTGCTGGAACCCGATCTGGGCACTTCGCTGAACGTGCTTTTGATTCTTAGCGGCATGGTCATGTTCAGAGGAATCAAGCTGTGGCTCTGCACAACAATCGCAGGCGTGACCCTGTTTACCACAGGCGCGTATTATTTCCTGTATTTCCTTAATATAGTCCCTTCATGGTGGAGCCTGCTGCATCCATATCAGCAGCGCCGCATCATGACTTTCCTGAACCCGGAAACAGACCCCCAGGGAGCCGGATACCATATCCGCCAGGCTCTTATCGCCATAGGCTCCGGGGAAACCTGGGGGAAAGGCTTTCTTGAAGGGCCGCAAAGCAAGCTATTGTATCTGCCCGAACGCCACACAGACTTCGCCATTGCCGTTTTCGGCGAAGAGTGGGGGTTTATGGGATGCGTGGCGCTGATTTCACTCTTTTGCCTGTTCCTGCTTTCCATCTTCACCACAGCCAGGGATGCGAAAGACCGGTTTGGAACCAATATCGCCGTGGGTGTCTTTTTTTATTTTTTCTGGCAAATTTTAATTAATATAGGTATGGTGCTGGGACTATTGCCAGTGGTAGGAATGCCCCTGCCTTTTGTAAGTTACGGGGGAAGCTCCACCCTGGTCAATTTATGCCTGGTGGGGCTCGTTCTTAACGTCAGCATGCGACGCTTTGTCTTCAAAAGCAAATGATAATTATAAGGAAGGGATATGGCCAGAGACGAAATCAATGCTTTCCTCGGTTCGGGTACAATTTATACCGGAGATCTTTCTTTTGAGGGAGCCGTCCGCATTGATGGCATATTTTCCGGCAACATAACCTCGAATGGCACCTTGATTGTGGGGCAGGGCGCCAAAGTAAACGGCAAAATCAAAGTCGGTTCAATCGTTGTCAACGGAAATGTGGAAGGCGAGGTCAACGTGACCCAGCGCGCAGTTCTGCATAAAACGGCTGTGCTTTTGGGAACGCTCACCGCAAAGCTTCTGGTTATGGAAGAAGGCGCCATGCTCGATGGCGACCTGCACATGAACCAGCAGGCCGGCACAGCCAAAATCGCCGTCTCCGAAAATGACGAAGGCTGGACCGATTCACGGGACTCCCTGCAGTAGGCAGGAACCCTTACAAGGCCAACGGCTGCGGAGTTGTGAAAAACATTTACTTTTTTCTAAAAAACAACATTCGCCCCTTGTCATTTTTCGAAGACTGTATTAGTGTGGTGCCCAACAATCCCTCCAACGCGATTGTTAAACAGGGACGTTACGAAATAAAAGGTTACTTCAACAGAGGCAGCGCCACGCTGTCTTGCCTGTTCAATACAGGATATCCGGGCATAGGGACATTGCCATGATAGACGTAAACATTACCGCGATAATTCAATTTGTAAACTTCCTCATCACCTTGATAGTTCTAAACTATCTGCTGATTACCCCTATCCGAAAAATCATCATAGCGCGCAAAGAGGCCATGGACAAAATGCGCGGCGCAATAAACATTGCCCGCGACGACTCGGTGTCCAGGCTCGAGAGATATAACGAATCTCTGGCAGATTACCGCGCCGAGGCGCTCAAAGCCCGTGAAGAAATACGCAGCAAAGCCATCGTCCGCGAGCGTGAACTTACCGATGCGGCTCTTGCCGCTGCGCAAGGCCGGCTGCAGGATGCCAGAGCGGACATTTCCGCCCAGGTTGAGCGCGCCCTGTCCGAACTGAAGCAGAGCGTGCCCAGCATGACCAAAGAAGCCGTGAGCAGGATTTTGGCCTAACGGCAGAGTTCAGATAAAATTACCGGGCAAACCCCGGGACTGCGAAGAATTTGGGGCCAACCCAAATTTCATTTTTTAAAGCCCCAGGTGCCCATCAAGAGCAAAAAAGGGAGAACTATGAGATACGTCTGGGGAGCTGCCATTGTTTTGATCCTTCTGGCTACGCCAGCTCTGGCTTCAGGCCACCTCACAGAGGGCTCCTGGAGAGACCTTCTTTTCAGAACCATCAACTTCGCCCTGTTTGCAGGAATT
>CAZDJL010000028.1:0-9539 GCA_964505745.1 uncultured Desulfovibrionaceae bacterium
TAAGGCGGGGCTGTTTTTAAAAACGTCTGCCTTTAAACGGCCATATAAAATTTCTGTCCGGAGGCTTATAAGGGTGCTTTATGTATAAGGCGAATTTGGCAATGCTTTTTTTCCTTTTTGTTTGGGGCTGTTCTTCATTTGCATCGGCAGCCGGCCCTTTTGACGGAAAGTGGTATTTTGATGAGAGTTTCTTGGCTCAATACATGCCGCCAGAGTATAAAAACAAAGATGAAGGAGCCCCTATGGGGAGCTCTGCGGAAAAGTTTCTGAGCAATACGTATCTGCTGATCGACACTGCTTCCAAAAAAATGGAAATGGTGGTTTTTGGCGAGGAAACTGAAACAGATTCTTTTGAAATTGTAGACCAGAAGCCTGATGTTATACGGATAAAGCCGTTTGCTTCTTCACAGGTGACGGTTTTGACCATTCTTGACGATGGCCGACTGGAAATGCGGGAAGAATCGTCCGGTTACTCTCTGTATTTGTTTCGCCGGTCAAAGTAGGTCTTCCATAAAAAAAGCTCCTGCGCGCAGGAGCTTTTTTTATGTGTGAAAGAAAAGTTTCTAGCTGTTTTCACGGGCAAGGGGTTTCAGCACATAGCCGCTACGAATGCAACGCGTACAGGCGGAAATGGTAAGTACCTGACCATCCGGGCACTGGTGTCTGACCTTTTGCAGGTTGGGGTTGAACAGCCTTTTGGTTTTTCTGTTTGAGTGGCTTACCAGATTGCCCACTTGTGGGATTTTACCGCAAAAATCACATTGTTTGGCCATGGTGGCTCCTCCATTTAAATTTATAAGCACTGCCGTGTGGCAGAATGGTTTCTTGCCCTGCAGCCGTTCAAATATAAACCGCACCAGCTGCATGAGTTGGTTTTATTAACTTGTTTGAAAAAAAAATGCAAGTGTAAATTGCAGAATCTTGACAACCGCAAAAAATCAGGGCAAAACGTCACAAGTCTGTTTATTCTCGTTTGTCGGCTATGAAACAGATACCACATTTTTGGGAGTAAAGAAATGAAGCTGGCATGGTTTCCTGTAAGTGCAATAAAGCCGCAAGGCGAGTCTCTGAAAATAGATGACCCTGATGTTTGGAAAGACCTTTGGGACGAGGAACTGGCCGAATTTGACTCTTTGAGCCAGTTTGGAAGCGACCTGAAGGCTGAGGTGTGGGTGATGCCCCAGGAAGACGGCTGCCTTGTGCGCGGCAGTCTCAAGGGAACAGCGCGCCTTTCATGTTCCCGCTGCACCGAGGAGGTAGACTTCCTGATAGATCACAGTTTTGACAGTTTTGAACCTTACCCTTCCGGCAAGGCCAAACGTCTGACTGAGATCGCCCCTGGAAAAACCCATGATAAGGGGCGGCGGCGCAACGAAGACCGCCAGAACCGCATGCTTGAAGAAATAGATAAACGGGATGGAATTGATATAGACCCGGATGTGGATGAAGAGGTTTTGAGGGACACTGCAGACGGGCGCGGCTTTGAAATTAATTTGGGAGCCCTTTTGCTGCAGGAGCTTATCCTCGCCTTGCCGATTAAGGTGCTTTGCAAGCCGGGCTGCAAGGGGATTTGCCCCGGATGCGGCATAAATCTCAATCTGGAAAGCTGCGGCTGCGGTGTGGACCGGATGGATCCCCGCATGGCTGCTTTAAGAGACGTCAAGATTGTAAAAAAATAAAAAAAGGAGGCCGCTGGGCCTCCTTTTTTCATGCGTTGAGATTGTGAACTTTTGTTCTGCTTACTTCCAGGCTTGTGACAATCGGTTCCACAACCGAACAGTTTCGCCCTTGCTGCTTGGCCCTGTACAGGGCAATGTCCGCCTGGTTGATAAGTTGGCAGGCATTTATATTGAGCCCGGCCCGGAAGCTGGTTATTCCAAAGCTTGCAGTTACTTTCCGGCCAAGTTTTCCGTCGCAGAAGGAGTGGTTTTCAATTTTAAGCCGCAAACGCTCGGCCAGCATCCAGGCTTGCTCGTCTCCGGTGTAGGGCAGAAGAATGGCGAACTCCTCCCCTCCATATCTGGCTATGCAGTCGGAGTAGCGCAGTTCTTCGGTCAGTATTTTGCCCACATCCTTAAGAACTTCATCCCCGTAAAGATGGCCAAAGTCATCATTGACTGATTTAAAGTGGTCGATATCAAGCATTATCAGGCCAAGCTCGTGCCCGTACCGTTCGTGACGGCCAAGTTCACGTTGTATTGTGCGGTCCAGATAACGGCGGTTGTAAAGTCCGGTGAGGCCATCCCGCTCGGACTGGTTTTTTACCTGCCTATGAAGCCATGCCGCCCGTATGGCAAGCGCCAGATGGGCCATGGACGATTCCATAACTTCAAGGGTCTCCCTGCCAAGCGGAAAGTCTTCCGCCAAATTAATGATGGCCACTCCAATCGGCTGCCCTTTAATCCGCAAGGGCAGGGCTATTGAAAGGTTTTTGCCTTTGGAGCTTTTCAAGCTGCTAAAACCGCTTTCCAAAGGAAGGATCTCATAATTCTTGTCCTCGTGCCACCCCATGCTGAGCGCCGCATCTATAAGGTCCTGCTCCCACTTGCCGGCGCCTGCAGAGCCTTTTTCAGCCGGTATGAACATGCAGGGAGGAAAGCTTTCTTCTTGAGCAGAGGCCTCCTCATGCAGCCAGACGAACAGGCCAAGGTTGTTGATGGGGAGAAGGTCAACAAGGGTTTCTTTCGCCACCTTTAAAAGTTCTTCCGGTAAAAGCAGGCCGGAGGTGCTGGACAAAAAATTAAGCAAAAAATCAAGATTGGAGTTTTTGCGTTCAAGAAGATCGCGTTCCAGCATTATTTCGCGGGCCATGCGGTGAATATCCTGCTGGATATTGCTTGTTTCCAGAGCGTTGGTCATGGCTTCGCGAACTTTTTGCCCCTGCAGGGGCTCAACCAGTATGGCTGTGAAGCCGAGGCTGCCGAAATCATTCAGGTGGCTTATTTCAGCATCCGAAGGCAACACGAGAATTTTGGGCATGTCGGAAATTTTGCTGCGTTCATCGGAAGTTAAATCGACCCACGCTTTCATTGTAATCCAGATTACTCCGCTGTGTTTGTTTTTTTCCTGCCGGGGAAATCCCTTTTCCAGGTCGAGCATTTCCGCCTCCGCGCCATAACAGGATGCGAGCATTGAAAGGCTGCCTTCTCCCAGTCCCCGGGTATACAATGTATAAGCTTTTACATGCTTCTTCACAAACACACCTCCTTCGTAAGTTTTGAACTGCGTATGGAAGCAGCTTCCCTTGCGAAGGAGGCCTGCAATTTGCGGGCCACGAAGGAAAAGAGAAATCTTTAAAGCTGGTTGGGTGCGAGGTCAATTTATTGACTGGGAAAAATTGTTGGGGCAGGAAATGGGCGGCTATGTTTTGGCGGTGGAAGCCTTTTTTGCGGCAGTTTTGGGCAGAGGTGCGCGGTCGGTTAAAAATTCGCGGTATTCATGGGCATAAAGCGACAGCATGACAACAACAAAGCCCAGAACCAGGGGGCCGTAGAAAACTCCAAGCATGCCGAAGGTTTTAAGCCCGCCAAGAATGGACATGAACAGGAAGAAGGTGGAAAGCCCGGCCTGATTGCTCATGAATATGGGGCGCATCACGCTGTCGATGGCCGAAACCAGAATTCCGCACCACACAAGAACAAATATTCCCTGCCAAGTCATTCCGTTGATAAACAGCCAAACTGCAACCGGGCCCCATATCAGACCGGTTCCGAACACGGGCACAAAGGAAGCAAGCGCTATAAGCGCGCCGCAAAACAGAGCGGGCATGCCCACAATAGCCATGCCAATGCCCCCTACCAGCCCCTGCAGCACTGCAACCAGCACGCCGCCCACCAGCACTGCCCGCGCTACTGCGCGCAGGCGGTCGAAAATCGCGTCTTTCTGAACTTCCTTAAGCGGGAAAAGATACATGAAGCGGGACATCATGGCTTCCCCATCCAGCAGGACGAAGAACATGACCAAAAGGAGCAGGGCGAAATGCAGCGCGAAATTAAGAGCGTTGCTTACCACTGTGGTGGCGCCCTTAAGCAGGAACTGGCTGGCTTCCCGGGTTGCCGCGAGAAGCGCGCTGCTGATGTCGTCCGCTTTGGGGTCGATGAACGGGACGTGTTCTTTTATGAAATTGAAAAGATTATGGACTATTTGCGAGTTGCTGAAGGCGTTAATATCGAAGCTGGTGAGCCATTCACTAAGTGACCCCAGTGATACCAAGGCCTGGGGAACAAGCCTGATCATAAAGAAAATAAAAGGCAGGATTATGCAGATCATGATAATCATCATGGTGAGCGCTGTGGCCGGAATGCGCCGCCATCTTCCTTTGGTGATTTTAAGCATTTTCTTTTGAATGGGCCAGCTTAAAACAGCGAACACTATACCCATGATAATGGCGTGTATGAAGGGACTTGCCAGCAGATAGGCCAGATACAGGGAAAAAATGACCATCGCCGGAAAGAAAAGCTGGAAAATGCGCGGCGTTTCGCCGGGAAGACTGGTTGGCAAATTGCTATCCTCTCTGTTGGGAGTGTGCTGATGACTCCAGTTGCGGCAATCTGTCAATTTAGCCTGTTAGTAATTAAAATTCAATTACTTTTTGGAATGCTGGCAAATGTTCAGTTGCTCTGGAGTTTTACGGAGATGGTGCGGAAAAGTTTGTCAACCCGCACTGTGCCGTGCGGGGCCCCTTTTATGGGGTGAACGTCTCTGGCCAGAGCGCAAATCACCTTTGCGCGGCTGTTATGGCGTTGCCAGCTTTTTTCAGCAGCCAGGCGGGCAGCCATTTCCAGGTCGTTTTCCTGAATAATATATGCGGCATGGGGCAGTTTAATGACTACGTGCGCACCCGGCCCGCCTTCCGCATGCAGCCAAAGATCATATGGAGCGGCCATTTTCAGCGCGTCCCGGTTTCCTTTGGCGTTTTTTCCCCGCAAAAGGCGCAGCCCGGAAGGGGATGTGTGCAGGCTTATCTGCTTGAGGTAGGCAGGGTCTGGCTGTGTTTGTTTTTTTTCTGCGGGGCCTGGCTGTGTGCCCGGGCAGGCGAGGTTGGGTCCGTTTCTTTCAAGTTCTTCAAGCGTTTTTTCCAGTTCTTGCCTGCGCCGCTCAAGGTGAGGCAGGCCGCGTGCGGCTTTCGCTGCTTTTTTGAACATTAGATCCATATTTTCAAAAACGCTTTTCTGCTTGTCCAGCAAAATGCTTTCAATTTCTCCGCAATTATTTGGCAGCTCAATTTTTTCCAGCCGGGCGCTTTTATCCAGAGAATAGAGCCGGGCCTGGATAAGCATTGCTTTTTCCTTCAATGCGCCCAGTTCGCGCAGCCTGCGCCCTTCCTGTTCAAGTTTGTCGAAGGCCCTGTGGATTCTTTTCTTTTTGCGCTCAAGCTCCAAATCTAGCTGCTTCTTTGTTGAAGCGGCTGTTAGCGCAAAAACCGCTTCGCATGCGCATTCCTCCAGGGCTTCCAGCGCGGAGGCGAAAATGCGTTCAGGGCCGTTTTTGGGGCGCAGGGCGTTGGGCAGGGGCCAGGCGGAAAAAACTGGGAGCAGTCCGGCATTGCCTGCCGGATATGCGAAAATGTCCCCTTCGCCGCTCTCCAGGTCGGCAAGAAGAGCCATCTGTTCGCCTTCATCCTCCTGAAGAACCAGGGTTTTTCTCAATAGCGGTGTAAGGTAGGGGAAATTTTCCCACGGCTTTGCGAGGTCGCCCTTTTGCCAGGAAAGGCTTGCAAGCGCTTCTGCTATTTCCCAGTGCGGCTTTGTTCCGCCAGCCAAATCTTCTGCCTCGGCGGGCAGGGCTCCGCAGAGCCGGGGCCCGGATTTCAGGCATAGGCGCACAAAAAGGCCGCTTTCTTCCAAAAGCGGGGGATTGCCGGAAACATTTTCCAAATTGTGTGCTTTTCTTGGGGAGACGCCCATAAAAAGGCTGTTTTCAGGCCAATCCAGCCATATTCCATTTATTTTCCTGCCGCACAAATACTTTCGCAGGCGCATGGTGGGCGCGTCAGGGGAGGCTGGGTTGTCCATTTTTTTCAGGCTGGGCAAAAGGCAAGCATTTTCCTTGCCCGATTGTAAAATCAGATATGGACGCAATGCCGGCTTGGAAATTTTGAATACAAAAACGGAGTAGGAAGGGCGGTAGACGGTTTCTATCCTTGCCCCAATGAACTGAGACGACAGTTCCGAGCCTGTGCGCCTTAAAACATGCGAGTCCAATGCGGCAGACCTCAAAAACTTGAGCCAGAAGCTGGGGACAAAGCCGGAAGGTTAGTCCCCACGCTGTCCTTCGTCTTCTTCCTGTTTGCTTTTGCAGTTTATGCAGAGCCTGGTTACCGGGCGGGCTTTAAGCCGGGCAATGCCGATTTCTTCTCCGCATTCTTCACAAACGCCGAAGATCCCGTTTTCCATGCGTTGCATTGCAGCCTGAATCTTCTTTATCAGCTTGCGTTCGCGGTCGCGTATGCGCAGGGTGAACGCGCGGTCGGACTCCATTGTTGCCCTGTCTGCAGGGTCGGCAAACATTTCGTTGTTGTCGGTGAGATCTTCCAGGGTAGAGTCGCCTTTCTGCTGAGCTTCTGCCAGCATTTCAGCCAGCACTCCCTTGAAATAATCCAGATTGGCCTGATCCATTGATCCCTCCTGAGTGTGTGCAGTAAAGGAAACAGTATACGTTGGTTTAAGAAATATTCAATCCCCGACCAGCGGCAGTGCATGTATGAAGGAAAAGTTTGTCAGGTTTCACCATTTTAAGTTAGCTCTTTTGCCATAAAAATAGTTCCCTGACAAGCAAAATAAACATGCGCGGGAATGGAATTATTCCTTTAACCACAATGAAAAGCCTCTAACCAGCTCTTTTTCGCTTTCTTTTGTGATAAAGAGCAGCTTTTTCTTCATTTTTACCAGATTGTGCCAATAGGCGCAGAACGGGCCGGACGGCAGGAGGGCCGTGAAATTATTATCCAGTTTTTTCACGTCGTCCATTTCAGCCGGTGCAATCCTGCTTTCAATGCGGTCTCCTTCCAAACTTTCGGCGCGGTAGATTATGTCTAAAAACAGGGGCCTGCCTTCGTCCGTTACATCCCGGGCAGTGTCCAGCATGAAGTCCACATAGCGTGTGCTGGTCACGTGGTTATTGATGTCAATGTCTTCGTGCTGTGCCGTGAATATTTTCCGTCTGTCTTCAGAGGGGAGGGCGGAGGGCTTCAAATTCAGCTCCGGCATGGAGAAATTGCTTTCCGAAGGATATTTGTGGCAGATAAATTCAGGAATCCGCTCTGCTTTTCGGGTCTGCATATTCACCACTGCCCAGTCGGTCAGGCTGTGCCCGAGGGTTTCTCCTTCCTCGTTTCTGATTGTGAAATCGCGTAGGCAAAGTATTTTGCCAAGTGACGATGGCCATGTTTCAATTTCTACTTTTTCCCCGGGCTTTGGCATTTGAAGCAGCAGAAACTGTTGCCTGGCCAGCACCCAGGTGAGGTTCGCCGCCTGCAGGGCGGTGATGGAAATGCCCATCCGGCTGGAGTGTTCACTTGAAGTTTCCTGAATAAACAGGCCAATGTTCTTGAAGGTTCCAACAGCCCCTTCGTCGCTTGGGGGGAGCGTGAAAATCTTTTTATGGCTTTCCATAACAGCGCTCATGGCATCACCGGTCCTTCGCTCATTTGTTTCTCCATTCTTCTATTACGGCCTCTATTTCGGATTCGCTGAAAGCCGGGCGGTCGTACATGCCCGCTTCCTTGCGCTGGCGGCAGGCTTCCGCAAGAATGATGGCCGCGGCAACGGACACATTGAAACTCTGAATCATTCCGTACATGGGAATATAGAGTTCTCCGTCTGCGGCTTGAATGATCTCTTCATTCACCCCGCTGTGTTCATTGCCCATTATTATAGCTGTGGGGCGGGTGAAGTCCCATTCGGCCAGCGGTTTTGCCACGGGGCTGCACGAAGTTGCCAGAATCTGGCATCCTTTTTCTTTCAGCGCCGATTTCAGGCTGGCCAAATCGCGGTGGCGGCGTGTTTTGACCCATTTCCGGGCCGAGGCTGAGGACTTGCGCCCCAATTCGGGAAATTCCGTGTCCGTGTAATACAGATGCACCTCATCCACTCCAAACGCGTCGCAGCTGCGGTATATGGCGGACACGTTGTGCGGGTCGTGGATGTTGGAAAGCGCCAGGGTAAGGTCCGGCTGCCTGAAGGAAAGCACCCGCTCCATGCGCAGGCGGCGTTCAGGGGTAAGCGGTTTTATTTCAGGGGGTGTTGTCATTTGAAAAATTCCAGTATTTTTTCGGGTGAAGTTTTGCATGCCAGCGCTATTTGCAAAATTAAAAGCGCTTTGCCAGAGGGAATGTTTCCACAAAGCAGCGCGCCGTTTTTTTGCATTTCTCCGGCCCCTCCCTCGTAGGAGTATATGGGATAAACTCCGCCCTCAAAGCAGCGTGTGGTAATCAGGACGGGAAGCCCTTTTTCAATTGCGGATTTTATTCCCTGGGCGAGCCCCGCAGGAAGGTTTCCCGCTCCGAAGGCCTCAACAACCAGGCCCTGTATGCCTGTTTTCAGCAGGAGGTCTACAATGCTTCCATCTTGACCTGGAAATGCGCAAATGAGGCCTGTTTTTGGAAGGGAGGTCTTGTTCAGGGCGTGCGGGTCGACCAGAGAATAAGAAGCTGGAGGGAGCGGCTGGAAAAAAACAACCTCGTTGGAATAAACCCGTCCCAGAAGGCCGCTGTAAGCGGTCATGGAGGCAAGGGCCACCGAATTTTTCTTCAGCACATGCCTGGCCGGATAGATTTCATCCGCCATTGTTACGGCAACCTGGCTTTCGAACGGCATTTCCATGCATATGCGGATGGCGTTTTCCAGGTTTCTGCCGCCATCGTACCCTTCATCGCCAATGGCCCGCATACTGCCGGTAATCACCACCGGCTTGCGGGTTTTCAGGCAAAGTTCCAGCACCAGGGCACATTCCGGCAGCAGGTCGGTTCCGTGCAGCACCACTGCGCCCAGCACATTGCCGTCTTCACTGCGGGCGTCTATTTCCGAAGCCAGATCAAGCCAGAGCCTGAGATCCATATGCGGGCTAGGCAAGTTGGAAAAGACGATTTCTTCAATCTGGATGACGTCCGGTCTGAATCCGGTTATGGGCAGGCCTTCATGACTCGGCATGGGGCGCACCCCGGCGCATCCTTCATTGCGCATGGCAATGGTTCCGCCAGTTGAAAATACCAGTATTTTCGGCGTCCGGGCCGAACCCTGACGATTGGTCTTTAAATTATCAAGCATATAAAACCCCGCTCAAGTTCTTCTTTTACCAAAGCGGGGTATTAAATGCAAAAGTTTATGCCGGAGTATCAAATAAAATAAAAGTGGGACATTCCGCCCTTAAGGCTGAGGTGGTAGCCATTGTTCCGCTCCAGGCTATATTCGTATTCGTTGCCCATGCTGCCGAAGATGCGGTTTATGTTCACAATGTCCCTGGCTATTTCGGAATGGGAGGATAGGGTGGTGAACACTTCGGACAGAAAGGGATTGTTTGCCAGAACCCGTTCAATGGTT
>CAZDJL010000029.1:0-9433 GCA_964505745.1 uncultured Desulfovibrionaceae bacterium
TATTTTGTATGGAAAAAGGGGTATATGCGCAAGAATCGCCGAAGCGATCATGCTTAATACGTTTTTTCCGGCCATTCCTGTTCATGCCTGGGCTTGAATTCGCCCCTTCCCCATCGCTCTGGCCAGTCCGGCTCGAAAAACATGATTGAGTTGAACCTGGACAGCCCGGGGAAATCTCCTTTTGAAAGCATTTCGCCATTGTCGTACAGGCGGCGGGCGTAAGAGATATTGTCTTTTTTGCGGGCCTGTTTCTGATTCGGCGGCTCCGGGGAGAAATTATAGCTGGGGGATTCACCGCTGGTGTACGCGAAAATTTCATAGTCTCCGCTGGAAACTATTTTTGACAGAAACAACCCCAGCCCGGCCCAGGAAAAGGGTGAAGCCGTGAAGCGGGAGCCGTAAAGGCCCGGGGCGTCATAAGCGGGCATTTCTTTCAGGCTGTTTTCCTGGTTGGTCAGGGCGCTTAACGAAATATTGAAGGGGCTTTTCCGGGTGAACCTGTATGTATAGGTCTGGTCCACCACCAGATATCCCGCGTAAAGCGGCGTTTTTATGTCTTTATAGCTTTCATTCTGCGGGGCGTTGCGGAGCACTCCCCTGGCGGTGAGATTGAAATAAAAGACTAACGGGAATTTTATGTTTTCAGGTTTTTGCGAGGGAACTTTAATGGTTTCGCCCATGATAGCCCAGTTGTCGGCAAAAATGGGCAGGCCCCAGGCCTGTTGGAAGTTTTTCATGGAATATGTGTTGTTGCTGAATTCCGGCCATTCTTCGGGGTATAGGGGAGACGCGAGCCGCTGCCTTTCAGTGCGCAGGTTTTTGTAGTTGGGAATGAAATACTGGTCGGGAGGAACGCCCATGGTGTAGGCCGAAACAACTATTCCCTTTCTCCATAAATCGTTCAGCAGCACCCATACCGCATTCCACGTGCCCTGGCCTGCGCAGAAAACGGGAGATTCCTTGGAACAGACCTCGCCCCCCGCCTTTTCCTGCTGCTGGCTGTGCGCAAACATGACGGCGTCAACCATGTTGTTGGCGGCCGGGTATTTGCTGTTTTTAGAAACGAAAGTGGCCTGATTGGTGTTGTCTACCACCAGATAGCCCATGTAAATGGGCAAATTTATGTCCGCATCCGGATCCAGGCCCGGGGCCATGGTGCGGACTTTACTCTCAAGCATGGCCTTTTGCGGCCCAGGGTGATCCATGCTCAGGTAGAAAACAATTGGAAACGAGAGTCCGGATGGGCGCAGAAAACCTTTAATTTTGTATTCTTCGCCGTTGTCCGCCGCGTGCGTCGTTCCCGCAGCAAACAGAGCCATGCACAGAAAGATGGAAAAGGCGGACAATTTTGAAATATAAGACATGAGAACCCTCTGAATATTTAGAATATTAATTATATAACAGGTGCAAAAAGTTGTCGCAAGCCCGGCCGTACAGGGGCTTTTTTGGGCATCGCCTTTTTGGGGCATGATCTGAAAGTGGAGTAAGGCCGATTGATCTTGAGGCGCCCCTCTGGCGGTTGCGGCGGAAGTGAACGCTCTTCGGCGCATTCCGCGCCTTGCCCTGCGGGTAAGCCATTTTGCCGCTTTGTGCAATTCTGCTGTTCTGCGGAACTGCCCAACTGCGCTTGCGGGCGGCGCTGCCCGCCCGGCCAGTGCATTTTAGGGAAAATTTGGGAACAGGGCCTGGCTTGGGCTTATTCCCGGGAAAAGGCGGTTAAAGCTCGATAAGCTCATCCTGCTCAAAGGCGCGTTTGGCTGTTTTGCCCAGCACAAAGTCCCATAGCATGGGAGAAATTCCGTTGCCCGGCCGTTTCACGCAGAGGTTGGCTGCGGTAAAGGAGTCGCCTTTGGCTATATTGCACGCGGCCACAAGGCTTTTGCGGGCAGGAATCATGTTCGGGCGTTCCGATGCTGAGGGTTCTTTTATTCCGGTGCCCATCATTTTTTCTATTCTGCGCACCCCTTTTATCATTGCTTTCAGCTTGCTTGGCTCAAGCGAGCTTTTATGGTCGGGGCCGGGCAGGGTCTGGTCCAGGGTGAAGTGCTTTTCAAGCACGGTGGCCCCCAGAGCCGCCGCCGCAAAACAGGCCTCAAAGCCTTCCGAATGGTCGGAATAGCCTACGCCTGCAATGCCGGGAAAGTTTCTTTGCAAGGTAAGCATGGCCTTCAGGTTAACGTCTTCATCCGGAGTGGGATACTGGGTGTTGCAGTGCAGCAGGGTGAGTTTGGCCAGGGAAAGCCCGGAGGCAGTCAGGGCGTTCACTGCCGCCTCAACATCCTCAAGGGTGGACATGCCGGTGGAAAGGATGGTTGGCAGATTGTATGAGGCGATGGCCCGCAGGTATGGCAGGTTGGTAATTTCGCCCGACCCTATTTTAAAGGTGGAAAGGCCGAGTTTTTTCAGCATTTCCATGCTTTCCGGATCGAATGGCGTGGATAAGAAAGCAATGCCGATTTCCTCGCAGCGGGCGATGATCGCCTTATGTTCGGAAATGCCGAGTTCCAGCTTTTTAAGCATTTCAAGCTGGCTTTCCCCCGCTTTGCCGGAACCTTTCTGATACTCTGCCTTGGGGGCATGAACGCTGACCAGCTTTTCCGCCTTGAAGGTCTGGAACTTGACTGCGTCCGCTCCTGCCAGGGCGGCCTTTTCAACCAGCTCAAGGGCCAGATCCAGCTTGCCGTTATGATTCACGCCGGCTTCGGCGATGATGAAAATTTTTTTTGCCACAATGAATACAGGCTTAAAGCCAGCCTCTCTTTTAATTGAGGATATACTGCATGGGGTTCACGCACACGCCGTTCAGCATGACTTCATAGTGCAGATGCGTTCCGGTTGAGCGCCCGGTGCTGCCCACGTAGCCGATCAGGTCGCCGCGCGTTACGGCGTCGCCTTCTTCCAGCACAAATCTCTGCATATGAGCGTAGCGGGTGGTTATGCCGTTGCCGTGGTTGATAACAATGGTCTTGCCATATGAGCCGTGCCAGCCTGCAAAAATAACCACGCCTTTGGCCGGCGCCTGGATGGCGGCCCCGGATTTCGCTTTTATGTCCAGCCCTTTGTGAAATTCCCGTTTGCGGGAGAATGGAGAGCTGCGCGAGCCAAAAGGAGAGGAAACCCACCCTTCGGCGGGCCAGATGGACGGAGTGGCCGCCAGCATTTCGCTTTTTTTGCGCAAAACCAGAAGCAGTTCCTGCTGGCGCACCTCTTCAAGCTGCGCGTCGCTGGAAAGCTGTTTAAGGAATGCGTTCATCTTGCGGGCCAGAAGTTCCTGGCGCAGCAGCGGCAGATAGCCCTTGGCGAAATTTTCGGTTCCCGGGCCGCCGAGGCCCGTGCCGGGCTCGTCGCCGCGGTCCAGATCCATCATGGCCCTCAGCTTGGAGTTGAACTGCTGCACCCTGGCCATGTCGGCCTGAACGCTGTTGAGCTTGCTTGTGAGATTTATAAGCTGGGTATTCTGCTCTTCAACCATCTTTTCCGATTGGGAGAGCTGCCTTTCCAAAGAGCTGCTTTTTGCGAAATATTTGAAGAAATAAATATTGCCCCCTGCAAGGGCGGCGATAAGCAGAAACAGGCCAGCTCCAAGCCAGCCGCGAAGCAGTATGTTGCGGCAGTCCCCGTGGCCTTCTTTGAAGATTACTATATGGTATTTACGAAAAAGCATCTGTTCAGGTTCCTTCCCGCAAGGCCTGTCTAGCCAGATATGCCGACCCACCCCGGTGGGCTTTGCGAAGTTTTTACATCAATTTTACAAAGATTACTCTTTAAACTTTGTCGCCCTTCACTGTCAAGTCAAATTCCCAGCGGCACAAGCCGGACAGAATATTGGTTTTCGCCTTGGGGTGAATGGAATAAAGGGCCTTCAGCTGCTCTTCCATGTCCGAGCGGCGCGTGTTTCCCGCCGAAGGGCAGTCGTTTTTCCAGACTGGAAGGTTCCAGGCTTTTGCCGCCCGGATAATCAGGCTTTTGTCCACCAGAATCATGGGCCTGATTACCGAAAGCGCGCCATCGAAAAAGTCGTCTTTTATTTTAAGGCCGTCCACCCTGCCGTTTTGCACCAGATTCATCAGAAAGGTGGAGGCGAGGTCGTCGGCGTTGTGCCCAAAAGCCAGATGGCTCAGTTTGTATTTGGCGCACAGGTCGAACAGGCGCTTGCGCCTGAGCATGGCGCAAAAAAAACAGGCCGACCGTTTCCTGTTTACCTCGCTGTGCGCCAGGAGGCCGTGCTCGGTGGTTTCCACATGCCCGGGCACTCCTTCGCGCTCCAGCCATTCCAGCAGCGGGGCATGATTTTCCGGGTTGAACCCCGGATTTACATGCAGAGCCATTATTTCAAATTTGAATGGAACAATGCGCCGCCGCAAATGCAGCACATTCAGGAGCACCCAGCTGTCCACCCCGCCAGATACAGCTATGCCGATGCGCGCTCCAGGGCCGATCATGGCGGTGTTTTGCATCAGCTTGCCGGTCAGCGCCAGGCAACGCTTCTGGGCGAAGGTAAGTCGTTCGCGCATCTATGTTCTGCCTTTCATAAAATGTGCCGAAAGATCGGGGAAGAATCTGCCGGAAGCGGAGTTGCGGCCTATTCCACAATTTCCAACAGGCTGAAGTCGGGTTTCCCCTCGCCGTCTTTCTGATTGACATACCCGTTTACAAAAGATGAGGCGCTCATGCGGTGGCGGGTGGAAGGACGCAGCCTGGGGAAAAGATACAGCCGGTCCGAGCAGTTGATGGCGATGGCATCGTCCACAAGGCCTGCCACCGTTCCCGGAGGCATGGGGTTGTCGGGAACCGGGCCGATCAGCCCCGGCTCTACCAATATGCGCAGGGTGCGGCTGTCCTTGCGGGCAATGTTGAACCATGCGCCGGGAGAGGGAGTTGTGCCGCGAATCTGGGCATGCACCTCCCATGCGGTGCGGCTGAAATCGATTTGAGCGTCATTTTTAGAGAGTTTTTCCGCGTAGGTGGCAAGCTTGTTGTCCTGCTCCACGGATTTGATCGTGCCCGCCTCGAACCTGGGCAGCGCTTCAATCAAAAGCCTTCCGCCAAGGTTGGCCAGCTCGTCGTGCAAGGTTGCCGCAGTGTCGTCAATTCCTATGGCGAGAGCCCGCTGCAAATAAACCGGCCCTGTGTCCAGGCTTTTTTCCATGTGCATGATTGAAATGCCGGTTACCTGTTCGCCGGCCATAATCGCCCTTTGAATGGGAGCTGCGCCGCGGTAGCGGGGCAGAAGCGAGGCATGCACGTTTATGGGCGCGATGCGGGGAATGTCCAGCACCGCCTGAGGCAGAATCAGCCCGTAGGCGGCCACAATCAAAAGGTCGGGTTCAAACGTCGCGAGCTCCTCTATATCCTGCCGGTCTTTGAAATTAAGGGGCTGGCGCACGGGGATATTGTGTTCAAGCGCCACTTTCTTCACCGCGGTGGGCTCCACTTTCAGCCCGCGCCCGGCCGGGCGGTCGGGCTGCGTGTAGACGGCCGCAACCTCACAGCCTTGCCACTGCACAAGCTGTTCAAGAATTTGGGCGGCAAAGCCCGGCGTGCCCATATAAACGATTTTCAACACAAAAGCCCCTTTTACGGTCAGGCTTTGCCCTGCTTGCGCAGAGAGGCCTTGTACAGGTTCAGTTTCAGGCGGCTGATATAGTCTATAAACAATTTGCCGTCCAGGTGGTCTATCTCGTGCTGCAGGCAAATGGCGAACAGCCCGTCGGTGTCCATTTCTATTACATTGCCTTCCAGGTCAAGCATTTTCAGGTGTGCGGCGGTGTGGCGGGGAACAGAGGCCCGGTAACTGTTGGGAACGGAAAGGCAGCCTTCTTCCGATCTGGTTGTCTTTCCTGAGAGGGTCAGTTCCGGGTTGACCAGGATCATGGGCATTTCAATGCCCTCCGGCAGGCCTTCTTCCCTCATTTCTTCCGGGGTCATGTCTTCCGGCAGGGCGAGGTCTATCACCACAAGGCGTACGAATTTGCCCACCTGGGGGGCTGCCAGGCCAATACCTTCGTTGGCGTACATGGTTTCCAGCATGCTGGAAGCCAGCTCGCGGATTTCATCGTTTATGTCTTCAATGGGCTTTGAGATCTGTCTCAACCGCTCATCCGGATATTGTAAAACAGGAAGAATCATAAATTTGTCTCGCAAAATATGTTTTGTGCGCGCATACGGACAACTGCGCTTATCTAACCGATTTAATGCCGGATTGCAATCAGGCAAGCCCCGTCAGGCGAAAAACCGTTTTTTTTGCGTTGTGGAAATAAAGACGCGTTACGCCTGTAGGTAAAAATGGGCTGTTGCCAATTTGGGGTGGAGGCAGCCAACCCCCTTTTTTGTTTGCAAACAAAGGTAAAAGATTTTTGGGGGCATAAGCGGCTTCCCGGCCGGAATGCTGGAAACGCGCATTACCCTGCACCCGCCAGGATCGCCCCCAGCGCCATGTCCACCGCGGCTCCGGCATTCAGGGATTCCACACCGGGCTGCATGGGAATGGTGAGCATGTTTTCTTGCGGCCATATTTCTTCAAGCCCGGGGCCTTCCATGCCGGCCACCAGGCCGAAAGTGGCCGGAAACTTGAACCTGAACAAATTGCTCCCATTCAGGCCCAGTGCGAAAAGAGGGAGGCCTGTAAGGCCCGCCAGTTCGGAAAGCGAAGGCCCTTGCATTATTTTGGCTTTGAAGATGCCGGGCCCTGCCGCGCGCAGGGTTTTGGGGTGATAAATGTTGGCGGCTTCCGTGGTTACCACCACCTGCGCCCCAAGCGCTGCGGCGCTGCGGATGATTGTGCCCAGGTTGATGGGGTTTTGGAAAGGCAGGAACAGGGTGATTCCTTGTTCCAGCCTGCCCGGCCAGGCTGGCGGCTCCGGGGCGGAAATGAGCATGAGCGGCGCGCCGGTGCCGTAAATATCCAGATTTTCAAATAATTCCCCCGGCATGGTGTATAAGGGCACGTTCTCGGGCGCGGGGCAGGGCATGCCTTCGCGCGCAAGCAGGGCCAGCACCCGGTCTTTATGCCCGGCCAGCACTTCCTGGAGGAATTTTTTGCCCGCCAGAACGGCCTGCCCCTGTTTTTTTATCCCCCGTCCTTCAAGAGCCTTCAGCCAAGATTTGTACCGGGGGTTGTTCGCGCTGGTGATTTCCATGTTTTTGCTCTAACATTTCCTTGGCGGTTTGGCAAAAGCCGGCTTTTGTCCGTTTGCGCAATCAAGGCCAATTCCGGCTTCGCCCGCCCCGCCAGGGCGTTCTGACGGGAGCAGCCTTTTAATATGAAAATGCTCTAAAAACGAAACGGGGGCCGGCCCGTACATTGCTCTTTTTTAATGTGGGAATATGCGCATTGCCCGAAGGGGGTGAAGAGATGGCGCAACCCCCCTGTTGCATGGGGGTTGTTCAATAAATTTTCTGTGTTAGGTTGAAGTCGAATTTCTAATTTAACGGAGGATTTATGTTCTGCAATCAATGTGAACAGACAGCTCGTGGCATATGCTGTGACAAATCGGGAGTTTGTGGCAAAAAACCCGAAGTGGCAGCGATTCAGGATTTACTTGTATACGCCTCGCGCGGTCTTGCCGTGGCGGCCTGCTCCGCGGGGCAGGATGAAGCTATGCGGGCCGGAAGGCTTTGCACCCGCGCACTTTTTTCTACGGTGACAAACGTCAATTTCGACATGGATCCGCTAATCGGCCTGCTTGACGAAGTGGTTGAAATGCGGGACGCCATTTTAAAAAACCGGCCTCAATGGAACAAGGCTCTTCCCGTTCTCGCCTTCATACCCGCCAAAGACGAACAGGCCCTGCTGGAACAGGCGGAAGAAGTCGCTTGCATCAATAGGCTGCATCCCGACTCTTCCTGTAATTCTTTGGCGCAAACTCTGCTTTTCGGCCTGAAAGGGCTTTCCGCTTATGCCGATCACGCCGCCATATTGAACCATGAAAGCGAAGAGCTTTACCGCAATCTGTTCGATGCCCTAAGTTACGGCTTTGACGAACGCCCCACCGACCTTACCGGCTGGCTAACCAAAACGTTGGACTGCGGCCATATAAACCTGAAGGCCATGGAGCTGCTTGATGCCGCAAACACAAGCACATACGGCCATCCTGAGCCTACGGAAGTTGCTTTGCGGCCAAGGCCCGGCAAGGCCATCCTCGTCACCGGGCACGACCTGAAGGATTTATACAATCTGCTGGTGCAAACCGAAGGCAAGGGCATCAATATTTACACCCACGGTGAAATGCTGCCTTGCCACGCCTATCCCGGGCTCAAGAAGTTCTCCCACCTGGCGGGGCATTTCGGCACGGCCTGGCAAAACCAGCAAAAAGAATTCCCCCTGTTTCCAGGGGCCATCCTGTTCACCACCAACTGCATTCAGCGCCCGGCCGATTCCTATGCGGACAATGTTTTCACCACGGGGCTGGTGGGCTGGCCCGGCATCAAGCATGTTCAGAACGGCGACTTCGGCCCGGTGATTGAGCAGGCCCTTGCCTTGCCCGGGTTCTCCGTGGAAGCGGCCGGGCAATTCCCGGACAAGCGGGTTCTGGTAGGGTTTGCCCGCAATGCGGTGCTGGGCGTTGCCGGTCAGGTGATTGACGCGGTAAAGGCCGGCAAAATCCGCCATTTCTTCCTGGTTGGCGGCTGCGACGGCGCAAAGCCGGGCCGCAACTACTACACTGAGCTGGTGGAAAAAGCCCCGGCCGACACGGTCATTCTTACCCTGGCCTGTGGTAAATTCCGCTTTTTCGACAAACAGCTGGGAGATATTGGAGGGATACCCCGCCTTCTGGATGTGGGGCAGTGCAATGACGCATACAGCGCCATTCAGATTGCCCTTGCCCTTGCCAATGCGTTCGAATGCGAGGTAAACGAGCTTCCGTTGTCCCTCATTCTGTCGTGGTATGAGCAGAAGGCCGTGGCCATCCTGCTTACCTTGCTTGCCTTGGGAATAAAGAATATCCGCATTGGTCCCAGCCTTCCGGCCTTTACTACGCCAGAGGTGCTGAACGTGCTGGTAAAAGAATTCGGGCTCGCTCCGATTTCAACTCCGGATGAAGACTTGAAGCAGATACTTGGCTAGAGCAGTTCGGCCTTGAAAAAGTGTAAACGGGCAGATAGCGCGAAGCGCTATCCGCCCCGCAGACACGGGCGGATAATTCCGCCAATGCCTGAAGCGCCAGGTAAAATTCCTGTGGATGAAGAGGGGCGCAGGAGGGTTTTGCCTGCCGTTAGAGCATTTTAACTTTGAAAAGGTGAAATGCTCTGACAGTGCAAAGCACTGTCCGCTGTGTAGGCGTAGGCGAGATTCACTCTCGCCGTTAAGCGCCGGAGCAAGCGTCTTAAAGTTAATCTGCTCTAAAAGGCAGTTTTTAAGGGTTAACCGGTTTAAGTGAAATCGGCTTTGGGGCGTTGTGCCCCGGACATGCGGCAAAAATAAACTTTAAGC
>CAZDJL010000030.1:0-9114 GCA_964505745.1 uncultured Desulfovibrionaceae bacterium
AACCTCGTTCTCTTGTTGATATTGAGCCTTCCGATGTGGACTTCGAACCGCCACTCATCCAAAGTTTGGCGCTTTTGTTCAAATTGCTGGGCAAGCCGGTATCCACAAGTTTTCTTCTTTCAGGCCTGCCTGTTGCAGAAACGGCTCTCCGCCCCTCTGCCGTAATCCGTTCCGCGCAGCTTGGCGGAATGAATGCGAAAACTGTTTACCGGGCAACCGTTCAAGACATTTCCAACCTGACCTTGCCTTGTATTTTACTTCTGCGGCACAACAAATCCTGTGTTCTGGTCAGCTATGACGATGAAACCGCCGAAGTCCTTTTTCCGGAAACCGGGCAGTCTTCCAACCATGTTTCCCTGGAAGAGCTTGCCAAGGAATATACGGGTTATGCCATTTTTGGGAAGCTTGAAGGGCGTTTGGACAAGCGGGCCAGCGAAATAAAGCTGATTAAGGCCAAGCGCTGGTTTTGGGATACATTGCTTCACTTTTTCCCCATTTACAAGCATGTCATCCTTGCAAGTTTTGTGGTGAACCTGCTCACTTGCGCTTCGCCGCTTTTTTTCATGAACGTTTACGACCGCGTGGTGCCCAACGGGCGAAATGCGTTTGAAACTTTGTGGGCGCTTGCCATAGGAATTGCTTTTATTTACCTGTTTGATTTCATCCTGCGCAACTTGCGTTCCTATTTTGTAGATGTAGCCGGCAAAAACGCCGATATGGTCCTTGCAAGCCGGCTGATGCGCCATTTGATGAACATCAAGCTGGACAACAAGCCCGATTCCACAGGCTCGCTTGCCAATAATTTGCGGGAGTTCGACTCGCTGCGTGAATTCTTCGGTTCCACAACCCTGCTTGCCCTGGTGGACCTCCCGTTTTTGTTTTTCTTCCTGGGCATTATTGCGTTCATCGGCGGGCCCCTGGTCATAATACCCCTGGCGGCCATTCCTATTGTGGTAGGAGCCGGGCTTATTTCCCAATTTTCATTTCAAAGGGCGGTGGAGGCCGGATATAAGGAAACCACCCAGAAAAACGCGTTGCTCATTGAAATTATAAACGGCCTTGAAACCGTTAAAACTTCTCTGGCGGAAGGCCGCATGCAGCACGCCTGGGAGGAGGTGGTCAGCATGAGCGCCACTTCTTCCAGCAAAATAAAAACCCTTTCAAACCTTACCATGACCATCTCCGTCTTTGCCACCCAGATGGTCAGCGTGCTGATCATTATCTGGGGTGTTTACCGTATTGATGAACAGCTGATGACCATGGGGGCTCTTATTGCCTGCAACATGCTTTCGGGCAGGGCCATGGCGCCGCTGTCTCAGCTGGCTTCAATGCTGGCGCGTTTGCAGCAGTCCAGAATGGCGCTGAAATCGCTGGACATGCTGATGCAGCTTCCTGTGGAGCGGCCGGAGGAAAAACAGTATGTTGATTTTGGAGAGCTGAAGCCGGCCCTGACTTTGGATGATGTTTATTTCAAATACCCCGGCAGCGAGCGTTATGCGATGGATGGGGTGACCATGCATATAAATCCCGGCGAGAAGGTGGGGGTAATCGGCAAGATGGGGTCGGGGAAGAGCACCCTGGGGCGTCTGCTCATGGGGCTTTTCGAGCCTACGGAAGGCGCGGTGAAACTGGATGGCGTGGACATCCGCCAGCTTGATGTTGCCGACTTGCGTGTGCGGATAGGCTATGTTTCGCAGGACAACTATCTTTTTTACGGCAGTGTAAGAGATAATATCGCTCTTGGCATGCCATATGCTGACGACCGTATGATTTTGCGCGCGGCCGCGGTGTCCGGCGTTACCGATTTTGTTCGCGCTCATCCGGCGGGGTTTGGAATGCCTGTGGGTGAGCGGGGAATGTCGCTTTCCGGAGGGCAGAGGCAGGCCCTTGCCGTTGCGCGCGCGCTTTTGCACGACCCGGACATACTGATAATGGATGAACCCAGCAGCAATATGGACAACGCTTCCGAACATGCTTTCAAGTATCGTCTTGCATCCATTATTAAAGATAAAACCGTGATTATAGTTACCCACCGTTTGAGTATGCTTGATTTGGTTGACCGCCTTGTGATTATGGACAACGGTAAAATTGTGGCCGATGGGCCAAAAGGCGCTGTTTTACGGGCATTGAAAGAAGAACAGGTGCGGGCGGCGGCGCGTGCCGGGCGCGGAGCCCCACAGCAAGCTGTGAGAGCGGCCAGACCTGTTCATTAGGGCGGTTAAAGCTTGAAATGGCTGTTTTACGGCAGGGAAAGCCCTGCATGGGGCCATTTTGCCTGCTTTGAAGCCGTTACAATGCCGGAGCATTTTAGCCGAATGTATAATTTTAAAGTGGAAACATTGCATTTCGCGTGCGGGGCCGTCTGTTCGCTGGGAAATGTTTTTGAAAGGCTATGCTCAAATTTCGGTAAACTTGCCGGAGCCGCCATTGCGGCGAACATGGCAGCGCCACTTGCGGTGTGAGCAGAGCCTGCGGGTGGATAGCGGAACCCCAAGGGGAAAATCGTGGAAGAAGAAAAAAAGAGTGTTATAGATAAGTTTGCCGGTGCAGCTGAAGGCTTTGGAAGGAGCGTGGCTGATAAACTGGGCAGGAAGTTTGCCCAGCCCGGCAGCATGGAACAGCAGCCCTCGTTGCTTAACCGGGGTTCTTTTAAAAGCGATTTGAAAACCACAAATCTCGATTCTGAGGCACGCGAAAACCTGACTTTTATGAACAGTGTTGATGCGGCCTTGCACAACACCGGGCATCCGATGGCCTACATCGTGTCCCTTGGCGTGGGTCTTTTTTTTATTTTGTTCCTCATCTGGGCGTCATTTGCAAGCCTTGACGAGGTTACAAGGGGGCAGGGCACAGTTGTGCCTTCGCAGCGTGTTCAGGTCATCCAGAATCTGGAGGGAGGGGTTTTGGAAAACATTCCCGTTCAGGAAGGCCAAATTGTTGAAAAAGGCCAGACTCTGGCGGTTATCGATAATACGGGAATTCGCGGCACTGTTGACGATATGCGGGTAAAGGTGCTGGAGCACCGGGCCACTATTGCCCACCTTGAGGCGGAAACCACCAATACGGGGCTGGTGTTCCCCCCTGATCTGATAGCGGAGGCCCCGGAAATTGTGGAGCACGCCAGGGCCATTCATGAATCCCGCCAAAACCAGTTCAGGCAGGAAGGCTCCGCCCTTGAGTCCGTTCTTGAGCAGCGCCGTCTGGATATTGCCGAGCTGGAAAACCGGAGAAAAACGGTCACGGATTCGCTTGCCATTGCCGTACAACGCCGGGACAATGCGAAACCGTTGATGGAGCGGAAAATATTTCCACCTCAGGATTTTCTTCTGCTCGAGCAGCAGGTTACAGATTTGAAGGGCGAATTGAACAACATTGCTGTGGCCATCCCCAGGGCGCAGAGCGCCCTGCGTGAGGCCAACGACCGGCTGCAGCAGCGCAAGGCCGAAATACAGTCGCAGGCCCTTACGGAACTTACAAAAACCAGGGCGGACCTTGCCACGCTGCAGGCCACCCTTGAAGGCCGCGAAGGGGTGCTGAACCGCACAGATGTGCGTTCGCCCGTGCGCGGAATTGTCAAAAAAATTTACATCACCACCAATGGAGGAGTAATAAAACCCGCCGAACCGATTATAGAGATAGTGCCCCTGGATGACACGCTGTTGGTCGAGGCTAAAATAAGACCCTCGGACATCGCTTTTATAAAGGTTGGGCAAAAGGCCATGGTTAAAATTTCCACATTCGATTTCAGCCGTTTCGGCGGCCTTGAGGCGAAGGTGGTGCATGTGGGCGCGGACACGCTGGAGGACAAAAAAGGTGAAACCTATTATCAGGTAAGGCTGCAAACGGAAAAGAACGCCATAGAATATCAGGGGGTGCAGCACCCGATAAGCCCGGGAATGATTGCCACTGTGGATATTCTGACAAACAAAAAAACAGTTCTCGACTATTTGTTGAAACCGATAATGAAGGCAAAACAGGATGCCTTTACTGAGCGTTAGCAGTAAATTGAACAGATCTTTTGCCTTAACGGTTCTGCTGACCCTGCTTTTCATTTTTGGGGCTTTTGCAGAGGCCGGCGCCCAGGGAAATGAACGCAAGGAATTTCAGCTTTTCGGCACAAAGGAGTTTCGCTCATCCATAAAAAGCCTGCCCAAATGGACCCGGGTGGTCAATTTTGAAAAAGGGCATTCCACCTTTGATAACTTGCGGGAAGGCAAGGCCGCCCGCTGGGAACAGGTAAAGGAAAAAGCCCTGAAAGAGGACCGCATGGGCAAGCTCAAGCGGGTGAACCGGTTTTTTAACCAATGGCCATACCGTACCGATATGGAAGCCTGGGGGCAAAGCGATTATTGGGCGACTCCCAAGCAATTCATATCAAAATCGGGCGACTGTGAAGATTTTGCGATAGTTAAATATTATGCGCTGAAGAGCTTGGGCGTTCCTATAGAGGATATGCGCATAGTAATATTGAACGACTCCATTCGCGGCCTTGAGCACGCCGTGCTCGCGGTGGATGTGGACGGAACGTCCTATATCCTGGATAACGTTTCCAACCTTATTCTGGCGGACACAAAGCTGAAACACTATAAACCCTATTTTTCAGTGAACGAAAATTTTAGATGGGTGCATTTGCCCCCGGATACAGTCAACCCCAGCAAATCTGTGATAAAATAAAAATGGAGAGAGACCCCTATGACCAATATTAGCAATGCAGATTCCAGCACCGGGAAAAAATCAAAACTGTTATGGTTTGGTTTTGGTCTGATTCTGATAACTCTGCTTTTGGCCTCAAGCGCATTGTATATGAACGTGCGCAACCGGGAAAGCGACTTGGAGGACGTGCTTGAAAAGCAGGAAACCATGTTCGCAACGGGTCGTGTCCAGAATATCACTCTTTGGCTGAGCGATTTGGTAGTGCAGGGTGACCGGATCGTGAATGGAGACATTTTCCGCCTGTTCGCATCGGATGTTGATTTGCTGGAGGGCGATGTGGCCAGCCTGTTTGCGTCTCCCGGCACTTCCCCTGCTTCGCAGCAGGATGATGTAAGCAACCTGGCTCAGCAGCTTCCCATGATGCGTAATATGCTCAGAGAGTTTACTTCATATTCCGGCTTTCTCTCCAGCCGGATAGTGAACAAACGGGGCGAAACCTATATAGCCAGTGAAACAGGCGTTCCCCGCCTTACCCAGGAACAGATGGACAGGGTAAAGAATGTTCTTGAAACCGGGCATACTGCTTTTTCAAATATTTACTTGACGGCAAACGGCATGGTGATGGATATTTTCATGCCCATCTTTCCCCCTCAGGTTGACGATGGCAGCGAAAAAGCGCTCAGCGTGCTCATTCTTTCCCGCATAGTTACGCCGCGGATTGCCGAGTTTCTTAAGGCCTCGCCCATGGATACTTACAAGCTTGGCACATATCTGGTCCAGTATAATGAGCAGAACAACAAGTTTGAGCTTGTCAGCTCGAACTCGGGAGCGGACAACAGTATGCGGGACCTGCCCACGGGAATGATCCAGCGCAATGCTGAGCATCTAGAGTTTGCCCGGCGGCTGGGAGTGATGAACAAGGACGTTTACTCGCTGGGCGTCAAGGTGCCCGGCGTGAGCTGGTGGATAATACAGGAAATCGTCTATAATGATGCCAGGGCGGAGCTGGACGATTACATCCGCACCGCAGTGGGAATCACGATATTGCTGTCCCTGGTGCTCATTCTGGCCATTTCCGGAATGTGGTGGTGGCTGGTTGGCAACGAGCAACGCAAAATCGCCGGCCGCGTGCAGAATCTCCTTGTTTATATTGAAGATCAGAAACAGTTGCTGGATGCGATAAACTCGACCATTTCCGATCTCATTTCGCTTACTGACGAGAAAGGTGTAATTCAATACGCCAACCTGGCTTTCGCCAACGCGGTGGGGCGCGAGGCCGCGGAGGTAGTTGGGCTGGACATTCCCGCGCTGTTCGGGTTTGACACGGGCAAACGCCTGATAGGATCGGACTATCAGGTGATGATGAGCGGCGAACCCATGGTGGTGAACGAAATAATCTACTTGCAGTCGCACCGGCACTATTTCCAGATTGTAAAGGCGCCGCTTACAACCACTGCCGGGCGCCAGGCCAAGGGGATAGTGTCCGTTTACCGCGACATCACCGACTTGGTGGAAGCCCAGGAGCGCAGCCAGCGGGTGGTTCAGCAGACCATTGACGCCCTTGTGCGCACGATTGAGGAGTCCGACCAGTATCTGGCCGGGCATTCGCGCTATATGAGCATTGTTGCCACAATGATCGCCCGGGACATGAATCTGTCCGAAACCGACATTGCCACAATTGAGGCCGCCGCCAACCTTTCTCAGATTGGCAGGATGTTTGTGCCCAAGGATATTCTCAACAAGCCCGGGGCGCTTACCGAAGAAGAAAAAAATATCATGGAAAGCCATGTGGAGCATTCCCGCAGGGTTCTTCAGAATATCGAGTTCGACCTTCCGATAGTAGACACCATTTGCGAAATGAACGAACGGCTTGACGGAACCGGATATCCCAACAAACTGTCGGGAGACGAAATAAGGACTAGCGCCAGAATACTGGCGGTGGCAAACGCATTTACCGCAATGGTGCGCCCGCGCTCCTACCGCAACGCCCTGGGGGTTGAACAGGCTCTGGCCATTCTGCATAAGGAAAAGGGCAGTTACGACCAGAAGGTTGTTGATGCGCTGGAACACCTGATTTCAACTCCGGCGGGCGAGCGTTTCATGAATTCATTGTCTAAAAACGGATAATGTTTTAGAAGCAAGGGCTCTGGCCGGAAAGTAAGTGGCCGGAATTTTTTGGAGAGTTCAACCTGCAACTTTAAAATTCGAGGAAGGGAATGTTCAAGGGCGTTTATAGCGGCAAGAAAGTGCTGGTGACCGGACACACGGGATTCAAGGGCTCATGGCTGTCGGCATGGCTTCTTGCCTTGGGAGCGGATGTGGCAGGGTTTTCTTTGTCGGTTCCTACCGAGCCGTCAAATTTCGACATTCTGGGTTTGCGCCCGCGGATAAAGCATTATGAAGGCGACATTCGCGATCGTGAGGCAATTACCGAAGCGGTGAGGGAGTTTTCTCCGGATGTGGTGTTTCATCTTGCCGCCCAGGCGCTTGTGAGGCGCTCTTATACCCACCCGGCCATCACCATGGAAACAAATGTGATGGGCACAGTAAACGTGCTTGAAGCCGTGCAGGTTTCTCCCAGCGTCCGTTCTCTGGTGTGCATCACCTCCGACAAGTGCTACCGGAACGACGAATGGGTTTGGGGATACCGTGAAACGGACCATTTGGGCGGTGACGACCCTTACTCGGCGTCCAAAGCCTGCGCCGAAATAGTTGCCCATTCATATTTCTGCTCCGGCCTGCCGGTGGATATATACGCGGCCACAGCCAGGGCAGGCAATGTGATAGGCGGAGGCGACTGGGCGGAAGACAGGATTGTTCCCGACTGTGTACGCGCCTGGACTGCGGGCAAGCCCGTCAACATACGCAACCCCTGGTCCACCCGTCCCTGGCAGCACGTGCTGGAACCTCTTTCCGGCTATTTGTGGCTGGGAGCCTGTTTGTTTGCAGGAAATTCCAATGGAATGCCTGTGAACAAGGAAGCATTCAATTTCGGACCGCCAAGCGAAACCAATAAAAATGTGGGCGAGGTTGTGGACAGCCTGGCTGCCCATTGGCCCGGATTTGCCAGTGAAATGGACCGCAGCCCGGCTGGCGGAAAGGTTGAAAATAACCTGCTGAAACTTTGCTGCGACAAGGCTCTTGCCCACCTCGCGTGGAAGGCCATTCTGACTTTTGACCAGACCATAGATTATACCGCCAAATGGTACAAAGCATGGTATGAGGGCAATACCGACATGTATCTGTTCACCATGAGCCAGATTGAAAGTTATGTGAATATCGCCAGGCAGGAAGGGCTTTTGTGGACAGAGTCATAGAAGGGGTGCTGGTAACCCCGCTGAAAATAATTCCTACTGACGGAGGGCCGGTTTTGCACATGCTGCGCCGCGACTTCTCCGGTTTTTACGGTTTTGGGGAGATATATTTTTCAGAAGTTGAGCCCGGTGCGGTGAAGGGATGGAAACGCCACTTGGAAATGCGGCAAAATTTTGCCGTGCCGAAAGGGCGGATTAAATTTGTGCTGTTTGACGCGCGCGAAAATTCGTCCACAAAGGGCATGGTTCAGGAATGCCTTTTGGGAAGGCCGGACAATTACTGTCTGCTCAGCCTTCCTCCCATGGTCTGGTATTCGTTCGGCTGTATGGGGGATGAACCGGCCCTGATTGCCAACCTTACCGATATTATGCACGACCCGGCAGAAAGCGAGCGTGTTGCTTTAGATTCGGCTGAAATTCCCTACCGGTGGGGCGGATAGCAAGCAGTAAAGGTGTTCACGAATGAGTTTCAATGAAATAATGGTTCTTGCCTGTTCGCTGGCAATGGACAGTTTTGCCGTATCCCTTGTTTTTGGTACCAGGGGGTGCCTGTTGCATCGCAGGCAGGCCCTGATGGTGGCCCTGATTTTTGCCGTTGTGCAGGGAGCATTCATCACAGTGGCCTGGCAGGCCGGGGGAAGAATAGGCGCCTTGATTGGCGGGGTGGACCACTGGCTGGCGTTTGCTATTCTGGCTTTTGTGTCCATTCACATGCTCAGGGAAGGAAAAGCAAAAATTTATACGCCCGTCAGTCGGGAAGCGGGCTCCCGCGAGGGCAACGGGCCGGAGGTCGCGCCTGAGTGCCGCGAAGTAATGGGGCGGCTTGGGCAAATAAACACAGTTTCGCTTTTACCTTCTTCCCTGCTCACCCTTTTGGGGCTTGCGGCGGCAACCAGCATAGATTCCCTGGGCGTTGGGGTTGGAGCCTCCTTGGTGGGGGGCGTGGGCTGGGGGCTGACTGCGGCGGTGTTCGCAACAACCTTCATGTTTAGCGCGGCCGGGGCTTTTCTGGGCAGAAAAAGCCGCAGCATCAACCGTTTGGGCGGCTGGGCCTATATTGCGGGAGGCTTGATTCTTTTGTCAATTGCCATGGATGTTTTGTACAAGCATGGTGTTTTCAATATTTAACCGGTTTTGGCTTCATGTT
>CAZDJL010000031.1:0-8988 GCA_964505745.1 uncultured Desulfovibrionaceae bacterium
AAAAACGCCCTCTCCCTGCGGGAAACCCTGTTCGATCACCCCAGCTACCGGCTTGTTCACGCCGAGGGAGACTATCTGCCCGGCCTGGTGATCGATCGTTATGGCAGCGACTTCGCGGTGCAGATAACCACTGCGGGAATGGAGCGCCTCAAGCCCGCAATTTGCGAAGTGATGGAAAAAATCTTTCCGGGTCTGAACATAGTTTTCCGCAACGACACCCAAAGCCGCGCTCTGGAAAACCTTCCCCAGGAAACTTCCGTTTTTCAGCCCGACCCCGCGCGCCCTTTGCCCGAAGAATTCAGCCTGATTGAAAACGGCCTGAAATATAACGCCGCCAGCCTGAACGGACAAAAAACCGGCTGGTTTTACGACCAGCGCCCGAACCGCAAATTCGCTTTTGAGCTTGCCAGAGGCCTGGCCCGCGAAAACCGTGCATTAAGAATGCTGGACGCGTTTTCATATGCGGGAGGATTCGGCGTGGCTGCGGCGGCTGGAGGGGCAAAGGAAATATTTTTCCTTGACGCGTCGGCCCCGGCCCTGAAGCTGGCGGCTGAAAATCTCTCCCGCAACGAATTCGCACACGAGCCAAAAGGACGGCTGATTGAAGGGGATGCCCTCGCGCTTCTGGCCGACATGAAAAATGAAGGCGAAAAGTTCGGTCTTGTTTCCGTTGATCCGCCTGCTTTCATAAAACGCAAGAAAGATGAGGAAGCCGGGCTCGCCGCCTATTTCAGAACCAACGAGCTTGCCCTTGGCCTGGTTGAACCGGGAGGATATTTAATTTCAAGCTCGTGCTCCCTGCACCTTCCGGCGGATTCCCTGCGCCGCATAATCCAGAGGGCCGCCTCGCGGGTGTCCCGCAACATTCAGATTTTAGCCGAAGGACGCCAGGGCCCGGACCACCCCGCCCACCCGGCCATGCCTGAAACGGAATATTTGAAAGCCTTCATTATCAGAGTGTTTTAGAGCATTTTAACTTTGAAAAGGTTGAAATGCTCTAACAGTGCTTTGCACTGTCCGCTGCGCAGGCGCAGGCGAGATTCACTCTCGCCGTTAAGCGCCGGAGCAAGCGTCTTAAAGTTACTCTACTCTGGGGCATTTTCAGCTGAATGGCTGCTTCCGGCCAAAAACTCCGGCGGCCGGAGGCGGCAGATCCCCCAGGTTCAGGGCAAGCCCCTGCGCCGGCGCACATGCGCCATACCCCAAGCGCGGGCCCAGCCTTGGCCGCACTTCCCTCCCTCCACCCGGGTTTCCGGCAAATTTGCCTTCTTTTCATAAATTTAGTATGCCCTAAGCCTGATTTCAATATCTATATTCCATGGAGAAACCCGATGCCCGACGACAAAATGCAATCCCTCTTGCCTGCCGAGGAAATAGACCGGCAAATCGAAATTATCAAACGCGGCGCGTTCGAGCTTATCGATGAAAAGGAGCTGCGTAAAAAAATAGCCAGGGGCAAGCCCCTGCGCGTAAAAGTCGGCTTCGACCCCACCGCGCCCGACCTGCACTTGGGGCATACGGTGATTATTCATAAAATGCGCCATTTCCAAGAACTGGGGCATCAGGTGATTTTTCTGATCGGCGACTTCACCGGCATGATCGGCGACCCCTCCGGGCGCTCCGAAACCCGCCCGGCCCTGACCCTCGATCAGGTTATGGAAAACGCCGAAACATATAAAAACCAGATTTTCAAAATTCTCGACCCGGAAAAAACGGAAGTGGCGTTCAACTCCACCTGGATGAACAAGCTCACCTCCCAGGAATTCATCCGGCTCGCGTCACATTATACCGTTGCCCGCATGCTCGAGCGGGACGACTTCCAGCGCCGCTATGAATCTGAACAGCCGATCGCCATTCACGAATTTATCTACCCGCTGGTTCAGGGCTTTGACTCTGTGCAACTGAGAAGCGATGTGGAGCTTGGGGGAACCGACCAGAAATTCAACCTTCTGGTTGGGCGCTCCTTGCAATCCAGCTACGGGGTGGAGCCGCAGTGCGTGATGACCCTGCCCCTGCTTGAAGGAACCGACGGCGTGCGCAAGATGTCCAAATCCTATGGAAACTACATTGGGATTGACGAACCGGCCAGGGAAATTTTCGGCAAGGTCATGTCTATTTCCGACGACCTGATGTGGCGTTATTACGAACTTCTGTCCACCAAAACTCTGCGGGAAATCGAGGCTCTGCAGGAGGATGTCCGGGAGGAAAGAGTTCACCCCAAGGCGGTGAAAGAAGCCCTCGCCCTTGAAATGGTGGAACTATATCACGGCAGAATGCAGGCCGAGGAGGCGCAGGCCGAATTTAACGCGGTGTTCACTTCCGGCGGAATTCCGGACGACATGCCCGCACACACCTGCCTTTTTGGAGACGACAGCCTGCCTCCGGCCTGCCTTGAAGCGGCGGGCCTGGTAGAATCGAGGGGAGAAGCCAGACGCCTGATCAAGCAGGGAGCCCTCAGCGTGAACGGCGAACGCTGGGCCGATGCGGCAGCCCCTTTTCCCAAGGGTGAACTGGTTGTGAAACTGGGTAAAAAACGCTTCGCCCGGATAATTGTGCAGTAGCTTTCATTTTGGTTGCGCGATAAGCTTTTTTTGTATAGGTTGAAGATATGGCATTCTAATCTATTCAACAATAACTGCACCAAGAAACAAATATGGCATTCAGCTTGATCGGCATTTTAACGGTGGACCCGGAAACGGAATCCATCTCCAACTTGCCCCTCACCGGGCAATACTGGCTGGTGCTTAAAAACAGCGATTCCGACTACCGCGCCCTGGAAACGGACGGGAACGGGAAATTTACAGGAAGCGTGCAGCATATCCAGGAAGACGATCTGCTTGAAGGCTACATGCCGGACACCGCTTTTTTCAAAAAGCACTTTCAAGAACCCGTCAAAAAATTAATGGCTCTGCTTTCCCATAAAAAAGAGACGTTTCTTCCAGAGCTTGAACCCCTGCTTGCCGCCCTCACCGCCCTGATCAGAAATAAGCCCCTCAACCCCGGCCTCGCCCCCAGCGCAAATGAATTGAAAACCCTGGGCTTCGCCCTGAAAGACTTCGACCCGGTTAATCCGAATTTTGCTTTCATTTATTCCCTGGTGAATTCCGCCATCCATCACCGCAAAAACCAAAACTACGATCAGGCGGTCTTTTACTATATGAAGGCGCTTGATCTGGATGGAGAAGACCCCAGCGTCCTGTTCAACCTCGCCCGCGTATACCATGAAATAGACATGGAGGATAGGGCGATATCCAGCCTTAAAAGGGCGTTGGAACTCAACCCCGAAATGGAGATGGCCAGACAGTTTTTAGATTTCTTAACCACTGACAGGTAAGGGGGAGCCATGCAAGAAGACCGCCGCAAAACCAGGCGCATACCGCTCGACAGCCTTTATTTTATAAAAATAAGCATCGAGGGCAATGAAACCGTCACTTGTCTGGTGCTGGACATCAGCGCTGGCGGCCTGATGCTGGGGCTGCCCCCAGGAATGGAGGAAGCCGCCCCGGCAATTGGAGCCAAGGCGGTCATCAGGGATTCCTCGCCTAAAATCAACGAGGTGCTGGACTCCAACCTTGAAGCGACCGTCATGTGGATGAAAGAGGGGCTGTGCGGCCTGTCTTTTGAAGCCCCCCAGCCCAGAGTTGGGCAGACGTTCGCACATGACGACTTCGAATAACGCTTCTGCGGCTGCAACAACCCGGCCCTGCCTTCAAAAAAGAACGGCAGGGTTTTTCCCGCCTGAAAATATTTCCCTGCCCACTTTTCAAACCCGGCGCGCAAGCGTATAAGCCCCATATGAAAGAACAAAACAGCACACCGGACGAACAAAGGAATTCTGCCCCGGGGGGCAGCTTCTTCGGGCAGCGTGCAAAGCTTGAACCCAAAGACCTGATTGTTTTTGAAAACAGGCTGAAAGACCTGATCGCCAAATTCATTGCCTTCAAAGGCTACAGCCTGTATTTCCCCACAGGCAAAGTAAAGCCTTTGCCCAAATGGCTGCCTGAAGAAAAAAAACTGCTTATTCCCCTAATTCATGACGGCGAAGCTCTGGGTGTTTTCGCGGCAAGCGACGTGTCCATGAAAAAAGGACAGTTGAACAGCCTGACCGAATTAACCGGGCTCTGCCTTGAAAACCTGCTCCTGTTCAAAAAAAGCCTGCTTGACCCCGCAAGCGGCCTTTATAACCGCCAGCACCTTCTGGAATATATGGCTGAGGCGATTGAAAAAATTCAGAATTCAATGGCGTTCGGTCCGGCGGTGGACGGCAAATTCGACTTTCCTGCTGCGCCCGTGTGCTCCATGGGTGGAAGTTTTTCGGTGCTGGTAGCCAATTTCAGCCCTCTTTCCAAAGTTGGCAGGGAATATGGCTTCGCCTTTGCCGACAGGTTCACCACCGCCCTGGCCGAGACCTTTAAGGAAACACTGCCGGAGCAAGCTCTGGCCGCAAGCGTTGGCGACACCGCATTCGCCGTATACCTGCCCAACCGGGCCTATTCCGACTGCGTGCGCATCGGCAGGGAATTGTGCGCGAAAATGAGCCAGTTGGAGCTTCCCGAACCGCTTTCCGGGGTAAAGGTAAGCCTTCCCGTAGCCGTGGGCTTCGCCTGCTACCCGCTTGACCTGGAAGCGGGATTCAGCCGCCCGTCTCCCCTTGAGCAGGGCATACAAATTTTAAGGCGGGCGCGTCTTGCCTCAAGCCGGGCCTGGGACGCCCCCCGCCGCCAGAAACACGGCAGGGAAAGCTCGCAGGGTGAGCCCGAGCCGAATTTGCTGGGTTTTTCAGAAATCATCGTGCAGGGCGGCAAGGTGCTGGGCGTTCTGCCCATGGCCAGAGTTGAAACGAACCTTGGCCTGGGGGTAGGCGCAAGGGAAGGCATGCACTTCCGGGTGTTCTCTCCCGAGCCTGGAGGAGCGCCGCAAAAGATTGTGGGTGAAATCGCTCTCAGCAATGTGCAGGAAAGCGGTTCGCAAGGGGAAGTCATTCACCTGAGCGACCCTACCCGCTCCATAACAGCGGGGGACAGGCTTGAACTCCTGCCCGACCTCAGCCTGGACGAGGTGGTTGTAAACCGGAAGGATTCAAACGGCGCAAAGGCGCTTCCCAAAACAACGCTTCTTTCCCACCGTGAATTTCTCGCCTCTTTTGCGGCGGAGCGCGAAACAACCGCCCAGTTTGCGCTGGCCCTGATGCGCCTTATGCCTGGGGATACCATCAACCCCGATGCGCCGGGCGCGATTTCAGAAGCCGACATCCTGACCAAAGCGGTCGGTCTTGTTTTGGGAGAACTGGCCCAGCTTGAGGAAAAAGGGGCTTTCGCAGCCCGCTACGGCCTGCACAGCCTGATCTTCTACCTCCCCAACGAAGATACGGCCAGGCTGGAGCAAACTTTTAAAAATATTGTTGAAAAACTTGAAAAAGACACAGGCGTTGACGCCGCCTGCGGAATCGCCGGCTACCCTTTCCTCGGCTATCGCAAATCCGACAGCCTGGGCAACGCCGGCAAGGCCCTGGATTATGCCATGCTGCTCCCGAAACCAAGGGTGGGAAGGATAAACAGCCTGGCGCTGAACATCAGGGCCGACTGTTATTTCAGCCAGGGAGACATGTTTGCGGCAATCAACGAATACAAACAGGCGCTGCTTGCCGATGACAACAATGTCTGGGCCTGGACGTCGCTTGGCGTATGTTTCGCAGGCATTGGAAACCGGGAGGAAAGCAGGCGTTCTTTTGAAATGGCCCTGTCCAGAGACTCCAACGACATCATGGCTCTTTACAACCTCGCCCAGGTGCTTCAGGCCGAAGGGGAAACCCGGGAGGCAATGGAATATTACTGCCGCTGCCTGGAGCTTAACCCTGAACATGTGTTCTCTCTTTTACGCTTGGGGCAAATGGCCGAGAACGCGGGCGACTATGAAAAGGCCGTAGAGTATTTTCAAAAGGCCGGAGAACTGCCCCAGGGAGAAGGAGCGGCTTCACGCCATCTGGCCCGGATAGCCCTGGCCCGCAAGAACCCGGACGAAGCGCGCGAGCACCTGCACAGGGCGCTGACCAGAAACCCCGATGATGCCCTGGCGCTTGGCATGCTTGCGGAAATCTATCTCAATGCGGGCGACAACCCGGAAATCGCGCTCAGCCTTGCCCGCCAAAGCGTGGCCCTGCGCCCGGATTATTCGCTGGGCTGGCTTGGCCTGGCCCGCGCATATGAATCCTGCAACGAACCCGAACAGGCCCAAAGGGCCAGATTGAGGGCCGCCGAGATATGAACACGGCCACCGAAGGCCGCCTTAGGAACGGGCCGCCCCCGGACAAAAGGGCTTCCATGCGACCCAATCCCGGTCTCTGGCCCGCCATTCTTATGGTTATCGGAGGCGGCATCTGCATCAGCTTTTCGGCCATTTTCGTGAAAGCTTCCGGCGTTTCCGCAACCAGCGCTCTTTTCTACCGCTGTTTTTTCGGCGGGCTGGCGCTGGCGGTTCTGGGGTTCTTCACCCGTGAATCATACGGGGCAAAGCCCAAAACCTATGGCATCCTCGGAATAGTGGTGCTCTGCTTTTCCATGGATCTGGTCTTCTGGCACAACTCCATATTTCATGTGGGCCCGGGAATGGCTACCATTCTCGCCAATTTTCATGTTTTCTTCATTGCGCTGATCGGCTTTCTGATTTTCAAGGAAAAGCTTTCAATACAGCTGAGAATAGGCCTTCCACTCGCCTTTGCCGGGCTGTGGCTGATTCTTGGGGTGAAGCCGGAAGGGCTGGACCATGACCTTATCAGCGGTGTGGGGCAAGGCCTTTTCGCTTCATGGTGGTATGCGCTTTATGTGCTTGTGCTTCGCCACTCCCAAAAAATGGGCGAGCGCATCTCGCCCATAGCGAGCATTACCGTCATTTCCTTGGGCTGCGCTCTGTTCGGCTTTATAGTTTGCATGGCAAGAGGCGACTCGCTGATGATTCCAACCGCGTTTTCCGGCGTAATGCTGCTGGCCTACGGCGTGACCGGGCAAGCCCTGGGCGGCCTTTTGTTTACCTGGGGGCTTCCCCGCCTCCCTGCCTCGCTGGGCGGGCCGCTAATGCTGGTTCAGCCTGCGCTCGCCTTTACCTGGGACATCCTCTTTTTCAACCTGCCGGCCACAAAACTCACATTGCTCGGCGCGGTCATCACACTTGGGGCAATTTACCTTACGGTGAACGGACAAATGAAACTTGAAAACAGGACAAAATCCGCAAAATAATCTCCCAACTCCGGCTTCTTTTCCAACTTATGCGCCAGAAAGCAACAGTTTTTTAACGCAAGCTGGACTTTTTTAAAAAACCCTGTCATCATAGGTAATTAAAAGTTTTTGGTAAAAAATACAGGAGAAAACCATGAATATTGAAAAGGATCAAACCTGTTCTTGCAACAAAAACGCACAGCTGCCGCAAGTTACGTTTTCAACTTTCTTGCTGTCCATTGCATCCACAGCCCTGGTCCATCTTGGCGAGGTTCCGGAACCGGAATCTGGAGAGATGAAGGAAGACCTTCTGGCCGCCAAGCATAATATAGACATGCTGGCGATGCTTGAGGAAAAAACCGCCAACAACCTGGATGCCGAGGAAGAACGCCTGCTGGAGGGAGTTTTGTACGAGCTGCGCATGAAGTATGTGATAAAGTGCAAATAAGCCTCCGGGCGCATCCGCCTCATTCATGCAGGCAGATCATTTACACCCCTTTTTACTGGCAAAAACGAATAGCATAATATATAAAAAACACAGTTAATGATGCTGCTTACCTTCCGCGGGCTTTAGCGCCCGGGAGGAATCATATTTTTGTAAAGGAGTGACTCATGAAACGTTTTCGCGTAGGTCTGGTTGGAGCTAACGGCTACACCGGCATGGAAATGTTGAGGCTTATCGCCTCGCACCCACGCCTTACTCTTACACGCGCCACGGCAAGAACGGACGCGGGCAAAACTCTTGCGGAACTGCACCCATTTCTGCAGCGCTCATGCCTTGCGGATATTGTTGCAACCGAACCGGACATGCAGGATTTGGCCAAGGCCTGCGATCTGGTGTTTCTCGCAGTTCCGCATGGCACAGCCATGAACATGGCCGCCGAACTGCTGGAAAAAAAGACAAAAGTAGTTGACCTGTCCGCCGACTTCCGCATCAAGGACAAAGCCGTTTATGAAGAGTGGTACAAAGTCACTCACGGGCAGACCCAATATCTGAAGGAAGCAGTTTACGGAATTCCGGAAATAAACGCCAGCAACATCCGCCGCGCCCGCCTGATAGCCAACCCGGGGTGCTACCCGTCCTCGGTAATTCTGGGGCTTCTGCCCGCGCTCAGGCTGAATCTGCTCAAGGCCGGCAATATTATTGTAGACTCCAAATCCGGAACCACCGGAGCGGGAAGAGGCGCAAACGTGCCTTCCCTGTTCTGCGAAGTGTATGATTCCTTCCGCCCGTACAGCGCGGGAGTTCATCGTCACACCCCGGAAATGGTTCAGGAAATTGTCGATCTCAGCAAAAAGAATATGACCGTTACCTTCACTCCTCACCTTTTGCCCATAAACCGGGGCATCCTGTCCACCATTTATGCTCCGCTGCGTAAAGGGGTGGATGAATTCCGCATAAGATCAGCCTATGAATCCGGCTTCCGCCGCCATAAATGGCTGCGCCTGATGCCGGAAGGAAAATACCCCGAAGTGCGCAATGTTCGGGGCACGATGTTTTGCGATGTAGCCCTGGCTGTGGACAAGAAGAACGGCCTGCTCACCGTGATGTCGGCCATCGACAACCTCTGCCGCGGCGCCTCCGGCCAGGCTCTAGCCAACGCCAACCTGATGCTGGGCATGCCCATGGACATCGGCTTGCGCGACTCTCCGCTCATGCCCTGACAAACAAAAATAGCGTAAAGCCGCTTCCCCAAGGGGAAGCGGCTTTCTTGCGCCATTTTAGAGCATTTTAACTTTGAAAAGGTTGAAATGCTCTGACAGTGCAAAGCACTGT
>CAZDJL010000032.1:0-8879 GCA_964505745.1 uncultured Desulfovibrionaceae bacterium
CTATGACCAGGGCTGATGATGTAAAGGATCCCCCTTCCTCCATGCCGATTGAAGAGAAAATAACCGGAGCCGCTATAGCTACGGCAATATTGCTGCTGAACAGGAACGAGGTGGAATAGGACAGGTCTCCCCCAAGAATTCCGGTGATTACTGGAGAAGTTGTAGCCGGCGAGACCAGTATGCAAATCATGGCGCCTTGGGCGAGGATCGGATTAACCGGCTTTAAAAGAAGGTAGACCAGCAGACTGGCCGCTATTTGAACACCCAGCATAAAAAGGTGGAGCTTGCGAAATTGCAGCTCTCTGGGAGAAATGCGGCAAAAAGTAAAATAAAGCATGACGAAAAGAAGGCCTGGAATTACCGGGCTTAATACGCCGATCCACGGGTGCAGTATGATGCCGGCCAGCATGGCAATGGGCAGAAGCCAGCTTTCCAGGAATTTTGTCATGTTTTTCCACAACAGAGGGCTGATTGGGCAGGCTCTCTGTAAGGGTTGCAACAATAAGCAGATTTATTTTGAAACGCCCCCATCGGCGTTTAGCGGTAGAAGAAAAGGGGCTTCTGCACAGCCCGCCCGCGCCTAGCCCCGCGGGTAAAGTCGCGTTGCTTTTTTGTGCAATTTCGCTGCCCGGCAGAATCGTCCGCCCGCTGAACAATACGCATTCTGTAAGAAGCAGTCCTTCAATTCTAAAATGCTCTAAACATTGAACAGGAAGTGGACAATATCTCCGTCTTTCACCACATATTCCTTGCCTTCAAGGCGGAGCAGTCCAGCTGTGCGGCAGGCCGCTTCAGATCCGCACTTAATGAAGTCGTTGTATCCGATGACTTCAGACCTGATGAAGCCGCGTTCAAAGTCCGTATGAATCACCCCTGCGGCCTGAGGGGCTTTCCAGCCTTCCTCAATGGTCCAGGCGCGCACTTCCTTTTCGCCCACAGTGAAATAGCTCAGCAGGCCCAAAGTCTGGTAGCCGGTGTGAATAATCTGCGACAGGCCGTCTTCGGTTGCTCCGTAAGAAGACAGCATTTCCAGCTGCTCTTCTTCCGACAGCCCCTGCAGCTCTTCTTCCAGGCGGGCGCAGATAACCACCACTTCCGAATTTCTGGCGGCGGCGTATTTCTTCACTTCTTCAAGGTATTTGCTGGGGGTGGCAAGGCCTTCCTCGTCCACATTGGCGCAATAGATGATTTTTTTGTCGCTCAGCAAGCCCATTTCATAACGGACCTGGCTTACGGCCTCGTCGTCCGGCCAATCGAAGCAGGAGGCTTCCTTGCCTTCATCCAGGTGTGAAAGCAGTTTTTCCAATATGGAAACCACAGCGGCCGCTTCCTTGTTTCCCTTGGCCATCCGCGCTGTGCGTTCAATGCGGCGCTCCAGGGTCTGAATATCGGCGAGCAGAAGTTCTGTTTCAATGGTTTCAATATCCCGCAAGGGGTCTATAGCCCCGTCCACATGGGTGATGTTGTCGTCATCGAAGCAGCGCACAACCTCCACAATGGCGGCGCATTCGCGGATGTTGGCCAAAAACTGGTTGCCAAGCCCTTCGCCCTTGCTTGCTCCCCGCACAAGGCCGGCAATGTCTATAAAGTCCACAGTGGTGTTGACAACGCGCTGCGGTTTGGCGATTTTTTCAAGTTCTTTGAGGCGTGGGTCCGGCACGGGAACAGTGGCCTTGTTCGGCTCTATTGTGCAAAAAGGGAAATTCGCAGCCTGGGCGTTTTGCGCCTTGGTAAGTGCGTTAAACAGGGTGGACTTTCCCACGTTGGGAAGCCCCACAATGCCTATGCTCAGTGCCATATCGTCTCCTAATCTCTGTGCGGGGCCGGCTTGCTGCCGAGGCCCCGCAAATATGTATTCCTGCCGTTTTACGGTTCAATTTTTATAAGGTAGGCCTTGTCCCAAACAAGGTATTTCCGGGCCAGTTCCTGTAATTCTTCGGGAGTGGCCTTTCTCGCTGCTTCAATGTTTTCAAGGCCGTAGTCCAGCGGATAGCCGAGAACGGCAAGTCTTGCCGCTTCGGAAGCCCGGCTGCCCAGGCTTTGATGGCTGCGGTAATATTCGCCTTCCATCTGGTTGACGGCTCCTTCCAGATCTGCCTGCGCCAAAGGCTGGGTTTGAAGTTGATGTATTATTTTTTTAAATCCGTCAAGCGCTATATCAGTTTTTTCCGGCTCGGTGCCGATATAGAAGGCGAGGAAACCGGTTTGTTCGGACTGCCATTTGATGGAGGTTACCGAGTACCCAAGGCCCTGTTTGTCGCGCAGTTCCGTGAAGAGCATGCCTCCCATTCCCGAAAGGTAGGTGTTCAGCAGTTCGAGCTTCGGGTTGTCTTCGCTTTTGGCTGATGCTGTTTCAAACACCAGCAGAATGTGCGACTGGTTGCGCCCCGGCATGTGCAGCAACAGATCCTTCTGGGAAGTCCACACTGTTTCCTGCATCTGGGGCGCATCCGCTTGCGGAAGGGGCAGGTTTTTGGCAAAGGCTATAACTTCGTCTCTGTCAAACTGGCCTGAAACGGCAAGAACCCATGGCTGGGCAATCTGCTTTTCCCAGAATTTCTTTACTTGCTCGGGAGAATAGTTTTTAACCTGGTCCGGCTCTCCCATTCTGTAGTAGCCCTGAACCTGACCGGGGAAAAGAAACGGCATCAATTTGCGGAAAGCCAGACCCAGGGGCTGGTCTTCCCTGGTCATGATTGCAGCTATTTGGGTGGCCTTGTCCCGCTCCACGTCTTCAGGCGCAAAAGCGGGGGCGTTTAGAACATTTTTGAGCAGCGCGAACATGTCTTCCTTGAATTTTATGGGAAAACTGCTGCTGACAGTGAATATCTTGTTGCTTGCGGAGGCGGAAAGGTCGGCAGCCCGGCCGGAAAGGTAAACCTCCATTTCCGGAGCGGACATTTCGGCTGTGCCCTTGGTCAGCGTTGAAGCCGTCAAATCGTCAAGGCCCTGTTCTTTTTCGTCAAGAAGGAGGTCGCCGCCGGTAAAGGCCATGTCCATAGAGATGTATGGGAGTGTCTCGTCTGGAATTAAAATCAATTTCCGGCCGTTGCCCAGTTCAATTACTTCCCTTTCAGACGAAGAGCCTTTATTTTCCTTTGCCTTGGCGGCAACTGCGCGCGCAGGCAAGGTTTTTCCAAGTGTTACATCAAGATTTGGCGCTACGTAATTTTCCGGGGTAAGGGCAATGATAGACATGGCCTGGGGGGCCAGCCATTCATCTATGATCTTTCCCACATCCTTGAGGGTGACTGCCCGCAAGCTGTTTAAATAATCCTGCTCTCCCGTAAGCGAGCCTGTGGTAAAATAGAAAGTGCCTGCCTTTGAAGCAAGGCCTGAAATGGTTTCCTTGCTTCTGAACAGGTCGTCTTCAATATTCAGTTTGGCTCTTGCCAGTTCATCTTCCGTAAAGCTTGCGGCGCTGATGCTGGGCAGTTCTTTGGAAAATTCGGCCCAGAATTTTTCGAAATTGTCGGCATCCAGCAGGGCGTCAAAGTAAAGCAGGCCCACGCGTTCAAAGGAATAATAATAGGCGGAAATGTCGTCAACCAGCTGCTTTTCGTATTTATATTTGCGGTAAAGCAGGGAGGTCCTGTCTCCCCCCAGCATTTGGGCGAAAAGCTCAATGCCCGGGCTTTGGCTGGAAAGGTAGCCGGGCACTGGAATGGCCGCGTTGAAGTAGATTTTGTTCAGCGGGCGTTTTTCGATTTTTATCTGGGGAATCCAGTCGTTCTTTGCTTGCAGGGGGGCCGGGTCAAGAGCTTCCGGGGCCGACCAGAGCCTGGAGTTTTTCATCTCGCCGAAAAGTTTCCGGGCTTCCGCCAGTGCGTCTTCGGTTTCAACGTTCCCGCAAACAACCAGAAGCATTGACTGAGGCTGATACCACCTTGCTATATAATCTTTGATGTTTTCGCGGGTAAAGGAGGAAACCGTTTCCCTGAAGCCTATTATCGGGCGCTCATAAGGCGTTCCGGCAAGCGCCTGGCGGGCGACTTGCTGGAACATGTAGTTGCCGGGGTTGTCTTCGTTTCGCTCCAGCTCGGCCAGAACCACCTTTTTTTCCGACTGCAGTTCCTCATGGTCAATTTCCGCGTTAAACACCATGTCGTGCAGAATATCCAGCCCCTTGGCAAAGTGGCTTGAAGGCACGTCAACAATATAAACGGTGTAATCGAAGCTTGTGGCTGCGTTAAGGTAGCCCCCAAGCTCCTCCACCTCTTTTGATATCTGCCCTTTGGGGCGGCTGGGGGTGCCTTTGAAAACCATGTGCTCAAGCAGGTGGCTTATTCCTGCCTGGTCGGCAGTTTCGTAGGCCGAGCCTGCATGCACGTAAAGGCGAAGTGAAACCAGGGGGAAACGTTTGTCGGGAATTATCAGCACCGGCAGGGCGTTGGGCAGGCGGTACAGTTTCATTTGCTGTTCTGCCGGGTGAGGGGCGGGCCCATTTTTGGTCCCGGCCCCCGCCTGGGCGGGGCCTATGCTGGAAAATAAAATCAGAGACATGATAAATGCTCCCCAAATCAGGTAGTTACGTTTAAGCATACTGACACCTTAATAATAAGAAGGTCTAAGTTTTGTAGACGGGCGATTTGCTTGGGATGATCAGCGTCTGGGCTTTTTTTACCAGTTTTATGTCCAGAATTCCCGCAGCGTTGGTCACGGCCAGGCACAGGGTTAAAGGAGACACGTATTTTTCACTCCAGTCAAACTCAAGCTCTATCTGTTTTTCAGCTTCCTTTAATAATATCTTAGTGAAAAATTTGCGCAAGTCTGCCGTGCGCGGGCCTTTTTTAGTATCTCTTGTCCAGGTGCGGGATTCTTCCTGCTCAAACTGGCGCCATTCCTGCCAGAACCGGTTCAAATCGGCTTTGCCGCCTTCGGTTGTTTGCAGAAGATAGGTTTCCATAATTGCCTGAGGCAGGCTTTTCTGCAAAGGCAATTCTTCAATATATAATATTTCAAGGCCTCTGGGCAAGCTTTTGGAAAGCGCCTTCTGCATGACAAGGACGTCGCGCCGCTCACTTAAGGTAATGGCGCACCACTCCGCATTGCTTTCCACCCCCACCGGCAGGGCGCGGCCAAATGTAAGCAGGGGAAGGGGATGAAACCCTTGCGAGAAGGATATGGGAAGAGCGGCCCGGCGCAAAGCCCGTTCAAATACCGGTTGGAGCTCCAGCTGGCTGAGGTAGACCGCGGCTCCTTTTTTGCTGTACCAGATGCGGTAAATGGCTTCCTTGTGCGCCAGCTTTTCGGCGATTTGGGGCGGACGGTTTTTGCCTACTTTCCTGGCGGGCTTTTTTTCCCCAGTCGAATCCGCACTGTTTTCGGGCGCAGAAGGAGGTTGTGGCGGCAGAGGGGCCAGTTCCGTGTATTCGATCTGGTCGCGCTGTTTGAAGTTGAGCCTGTTGCAAACTTTTTCCTCGGGGTTTTTCCGGGCAAGCGATGTTTTAACGCTTCCCCTGTCGCAAGCTCCGCAGAGCTGGCAGTGAGCATAACGGCAATCCGGGGTAGTTTCAGCGGCAAAGGCTTTTTCGCGCTCCAGCAGCAAAAACTCGCGGGTTACCCCGTTTTGGATATGCTCCCAGGGCAGGGCCGCTTCAATGGGGCGGGGGCCGGTGTATTCTTCAGGAGTAAGGCCGTGTTCTTCCAGGGCCTCCAGCCAGGGGGCAAGCGAAAATTCGTCAATCCAGGCGGTGAAGAGATCGCCTTTGCGGTAGGCCGTTTCCACCACGTCGGCCATTTTTCTGTCTCCTCTGGATAAAATTCCTTCAAGAAAGCTCATTTCCGGTTCGTGCCAGCGCATTTTCAAGTTTTTCTCAGCCTTGAAGCGTTCGCGGAGGTAGGCGATGCGGCGCTCAATTTCGGCAAGGGGAATCTGGGCTTCCCACTGGAAAGGGGTGTGGGCTTTGGGCACGAAAGTGGAAAAAGCCCCTGTTACCTGCAGGCGGCGCGTTCCCTTGCCGGCAGCGTCTCTCACTTTACAGCAGAGTTCAACTGCCGCTTCAAGGTCTTCGTCCGTTTCTGTGGGCAGGCCAATCATGAAATAAAGTTTTATCTGCTGCCAGCCATGCTCGAACAGCTTCCGGGAATGGGCCAGGATCGCTTCCTCAGTCACCCCTTTATTGATTACATCACGCAGGCGCTGACTTCCGGCCTCTGGAGCCAGGGTGGCTCCTGTGCGGCGGATTTCGGACATCCGGTTCATTATTTCATCATCAATGGAGCCTACCCTTAGGGAGGGCAGGGAAACCGATACCTGCTCATTGGCGCAGCGGTCGGTCGTTTGCAGGAAAAGGGCCTTCAGGGCGGAAAAATCTCCGGTGCTCAAGGATAAAAACGACAAGTCGTCATAACCGGTGGCGGAAAGGCATCTTTCCGTCAGCGCTGCAAGGTTGTTCACGCTACGTTCTCTGGCCGGGCGGTAAATCATGCCCGCCTGGCAAAAACGGCATCCCCTGGTGCAGCCTCTGGCTATTTCCAGCACCAGCCGGTTGTGCACGGCCCCAAAAGGAACAGGCTGGCTTTCGGGGTAGGCCGCGTTGTCCAGGTTGGCAACCACCCGGCGGGCAGGGGGTATGCTGTGCCCTCCTTCCGGGTTCTGCAGGGCGGGCACATACACCCCGGGTATGTTAACCGCTTTGGAAAGCAGTTTTTCGCGCTCCCATCCCTCAAATTTGCCTTTTTCCACCAGTTGCAGCAATTCGGCCATGCTTTCCTCGCCTTCGCCCAGAAACATCATATCCAGGAATGGGGTAAGCGGCTCGCAGGCTACCGTGCAGCCTCCTCCGGCTACAATCAGGGGAAATTCCGGCCCGCGGTCAGCCGGCCTGAATGGAATTCCCGCCAGATCAAGCATTAGCAGCACATTGGTGTAGCAAAGCTCGTGAGTGATGCTGAACCCTATGAAATCCAGCGCTGCAAGCGGGGTGTCGCTTTCAAGTGTGGCCAGGGGAACTTTGTGCTCTCTTAAAATACCGGCAGCTTCGCGGCAGGGAGCAAACACCCGTTCCGCGTACCATGCGGGATTATTGTTGATGATGTCATACAAAATTTTTTGGCCGAGGTATGACATGGCCACTTCGTACAAATCTGGGAAGGCCAGCGCGACATGGAGTTTTACAAGGGAGGAATCCTTGTATACAGAGCCTTCCTCAATGCCCAGGTAACGGCTGGGGCGAGGTAAAATGGGAAGTAAATGACGCATTTGAAATATGCTGGCTTATTGTCTTGTGCCAGCTAAGCAAGAAATTGATTTTCCCGGAAGCAACTGAAGCCTCCGGGAAAATCGCTGTGGTTTGTTGATTTGCCTGCCTACTTTTTGAGCAGGGCGGAAATGTCGGCCATATTGGCCGGTGAATCGCTTCTCAGGTCAAGGCCCAAGTTGCCGGTGGACAGGGTTATGTTCGAGGTCGCTTCAAGGTAGCGGTCTTTAATGTCCTGCGGCAGATTTTTATATTGATATATAGCGTGATTGAACGAAATTTCGCCATCAAACTTCTGATCAAACGGGTAGCCGTAGGGCAGCAGCAAAATCTGTACTCCCTGCTCCGAGGGAATAGTCTGCAAAATGGCGGCATCGGTCAGAGCGTTTTTTTCTTCATCATACTTGCCCAGCACCATATCTCCGCTGGCGAGTTTTACCATTCTTATATCGTAAGGCATCTTGTTCTCCTTTTCAGTCTCATAGTGCCAATTTTATATAATTACTGTTCTTCATTGCGCAAATCAAGAATACGGGTGGCCTTCCCTTCCGAGCGTTTGATGGTTTGCGGTTCAACCAGACGCACCTTGGCTGAAATGCCGAGATAGTCTTTAATGCTTTTTTGGATGGCGATTTCGCGGCGCTGCAGCCCCTTGATTTCATCGGTAAACATATTTTCGGAAACTTCAACCTGTACTTCCAAGGTGTCCAGGTTGCCATCGCGGCGAACAACCAGAAGATAATGGGGGGTAAGGCCGTCAGTTTCCAGAAGCAGGGCTTCGATTTGTGACGGGTATACGTTTACTCCGCGTATAATCAGCATGTCGTCGGAGCGTCCGGTGATGCGGGTCATGCGCAGATGGGTTCTGCCGCATGCGCAGGGGGTGTCGTCCAGCGAGCAGATGTCGCGTGTGCGGTAGCGCAGAAGGGGCACTCCTTCCTTGGTCAGGGTGGTAAGCACCAGTTCGCCTTCCTCTCCGTGGGGCAGCGGTTCGCCGGTTGCCGGGTCTATAATTTCCGGCAGGAAATGGTCTTCAAAAATATGCATGCCCTGTTTGGCCTCAATGCATTCCTGCGAAACTCCCGGCCCCATGATTTCGGAAAGCCCGTAGATATTGAGCGCATCAATTCCCATTTTGCGTTCAATGTCAAAACGCATTTCCTCGGTCCAGGGCTCTGCGCCGAAAATGCCAATGCGCAGGGGCAATCCGCGAACAATGTCTGGCTTGATGCCACGGAAGCTTACCATTCCAGACTTGACGAGCTAAAGAACGAAGAAGAAAATAACGCTCATTCCGTGATTTCCGCGCCAAATCTACATTTTCAGGATTAAGCGGAAACAAACTTCCACTACTACCAAGAGAGTCGCCTACGGCTCCACTCTTTTTAAAAATTGGTTGTTCATTATACATAAAAAAAGCTCCGACTTATAGCCGGAGCGAATATTTTTGTAGCGAAGCATGTGGTACTTGACGGTGATACAAAAAATTAGTATCTTACATCTTAACGATTGCTGGTTGCTTCGCTACAAAGCTTCCGGCCAATGCCCCGAAATGCGTCAACATTTTGGGGCTTTTACTTTTAATAACGTAAAATAACATACTATCTACAATTCTGTCAACATAGACGGCTCCCTGACTGCTGCCGGCCGGGCCCGGCTCGACAAGAAAGACGAGAA
>CAZDJL010000033.1:0-8722 GCA_964505745.1 uncultured Desulfovibrionaceae bacterium
CAAGATAAAACACTCTTTACATAAAAAACCATCATCCAAACTCTACTTAATTAACCGTAGGGTTTTTTTTTTGCGTTGCGGACTTGTGAGCTGCGTGAAAAAAGCCCCTTTTCAGTTTTTTTCATGCATTGAATGTGTTGTAAGAATTTTAGGGCAGACGATATTTAAACTATGCGCGTTTTGCGTTGAACACAGTTTCTGCTTCGGGTTGTGTCATTTTGCTTGACGACCCCCACGGGGGTGAGCCGGTCGGCAAAACCGATCTGGAAATGTGAAATTTGCTGATCTCCACGGGCGTGAGCCGGTCGGCAAAACTGATCTGAAGATGTGAAAAAGGGAAGGCTTTGGGCCTTCCCTTTTTCGATGCAAGATGGCTAACTCTAGTTGCTAATGCTCAGCGGTCGTTTCCCGGTTACGACTCGGCTGCTTCGCTGGCTGCGGGCGCGGCTTCCGGCTTTGGTTTCGGGGTTCTGGGGGTTCCCTGATGGCTGATGATGCCTCGGGCCAGAAGCGGCTCCCGGTACTGCTTATCGGTATACAGGCATTTTGTGGGGCAAACGGCCACGCAAACGCCGCAAATTACGCAGGCCATGGGGTCGAACGACCATATGCCCGCTTTGCTGTCCACGGTGATGCACCGGGTTGGGCAGCGCAGCTCGCAGGCCCGGCAAAAGATGCACTTGTTTATCTCTATGTGCAGGGTGCCGCGCACTTCCTCGAAAATGTCGCGTTTCACAAAGGGATAGAGCCTTGTTGCGCTTTTGGTGAACAGGTTCTTAAGAACGTTTTTGGTCATGTACATGTTTTTCCCCCTCCTACCTTTCCGTGCAGCTGATGCAGGGGTCAATGCTAAGGGTGATAACCGGAACGTCGGCAAGCTCACAGCCGCCCAGCATGGCCAGAAGCGGAGGAATGTTGGCGAAAGTGGGGGTTCTTATGCGCACGCGGGGCAGGTTTTTGCTGCCGTCGCTTTTCACATAGTAGAACAGTTCGCCACGGGGCTGCTCAACGTTGGACCATGCCTCCCCTGCAGGGGGGTTGCCCTTGATGGGGGTGGCCAGTTCCGAGTCTGGTATTCCGGCTATGCATTCGCGGATGATGCCGATGGACTGAAGCACTTCGCGGAAGCGGACGGCGCCGCGGGCGTAAGAATCGCCGTCATATTCCACAACCGGTTCGAAGGAGATGTCCTTGAAGGCGTCATATTTAAGCATGCGGGAGTCAATAGCCCATCCGCTGCCGCGCAGGGTGGGGCCGCAGGCGCCCAGCGCATAGGCGTCTTCCTTGGAAAGATAGCCTTTGCCGTGGGTTCTGGACTCAACGGTGTAGTCTTTGAGCAGGGTGCTCATAAGCTGCTTGAACTCTTTTTCCACCATATCCATTTCGTTCATGATCCAGCGCAGATTTTCCGGGCTGATATCGCGGCGCACTCCGCCAAGAATGTTGGTGGAGATGATGACCCGGTTGCCTGCGGTGGCTTCCATGATGTCCATCACCCGCTCACGCACTTTCCAGAAGGCGAAGAACAGGCTTTCAAAGCCGAATGATTCGGCAAAAAGGCCCAGCCACAGCATGTGGCTGTGCATACGGTGCAGCTCCGACCAGATTATGCGCAAATACTGCGCCCGCGGAGGAATTTCCACATTATACAGCTTTTCTACCGCGTGGCAGTAGCAAAGGGCGTGCAGGCAGGAACAGATCCCGCACACGCGCTCAACCACATAAATCATCTGGTGCACGTCCCTGATTGTGGACAGATTTTCCAGGCCGCGGTGTATATATCCGAGGTTGGGAATGACCTCGGTCACTATTTCGTCTTCCACTACCAGCTTAAGGTGCAGCGGTTCGGGCAGAACCGGATGCTGCGGGCCAAATGGGATAATCGCTCTAGACATGGGATCTCCCCTTATTCCTTATTTTTTTGCACGGTGGTGAAGGTTGCGAAGGGGGCCGACATGCGTTCGCCTTCTTCAAGCTCATCCACGTTGGTATAAAATGTGCCGTTGTAGTCAAGAACCAGCCCGTCAAACTCGAAGTGGAACAGGTCCTTGATTTCGTTTTCCACCAAAAGCGCTGCAAACACTATAGGAGAGATTGAAGGGACAACTGTGCCCTTGGGGCAGGTCAGGCGCAAATGCTTTATGTCAAATTCCGGAGTGTGGAAATGGTACAGGAGCTCGAACTCGTTCTCGCTCAGATCCACTGCCGATATTGTAAGGAATCTCCAACCCTGTTCCATGGTCGCAGCCACTTCAGCGCGAACATTGCCCAGGTTTACTTCCGTTACATGATCCAAAGTCTTCATATAATTAGTCCTCAAAAATGCTTGTGAGGCGTTAGGCCACATCAATTTTTGGGTTGGCGTCGGACGCTTCATCAGTCGCAGTGCCTTCAAGCTTGGCCTTTACCAGGGCAAGGGCCTGCACCACTCCATCGATAATCGCTTCCGGTTTGGCCGGGCAGCCGGGCACGTATACGTCAACCGGAATTACCCGGTCCACGCCGCCTACCACGTTGTAGCAGTCGCGGAACATGCCGCCGCTCATGCCGCAGGTGCCTATGGCCACAACGGCCTTTGGCTCGGGCATCTGGTCGTAAAGGTTCTTCAAGATGGTTTTGTTGCGGTTGTTTACCGTTCCGGTAACCAGCAGCACGTCAGCATGCTTGGGGTTGCCCACATTAACTATGCCAAAGCGTTCCAGGTCGTACACCGGGGTCAGGCAGGCCAGCACTTCTATGTCGCATCCATTGCATGAGCCGCAGTCGAAATGCACAACCCAAGGCGATTTCAGGCGGCTTTTGTTGATTAGGTTGTTTAAAAGACCCATAGCAGTCTCCTGTTAGTAATAAAGCCAGAAAATGTTAACCAGCGCCAGGACCATGCCCATGTAAAGCGAGGTGCGCAACATCCATTTCCAGGTCATGCGCGCGCAGATATTGTCAATTAACACTTCCGCAAAGTAAGTTTCAATAAGGATAAGCGCCACGCCGATTATCGTGCTGGTCTGGGAGGTCCAGAACAGGGCGGTGATGCCGAGCAGCAGAACCACTTCCAGCCAGTGGCCAATCTCAAGAAGGGCAAGCTGGGGGCCGGAATAATCGGTGCGAATACCGCTGACGATTTCCTGGTGCGCGTGGCCGGACGCTGAAATGTCGAACGGCGACTTGCGCAGCTTGATCAGCATGACGATGATCATCACCAGGAAGAGCAGGGGCAGAGAATACAGGAGCGGCTCTTCCACCTTTACGATATCGGAGATGTTGAAGCTTCCGGCGGCCTTCGCCATTCCTACAAACACAACCACGAGAAGGGGTTCATAGGCAAGCATCTGAAGAAGCTCACGCTGGGCGCCCACCTGCCCGTATGGGGATTTTACGGTCATGGCGCCAACCACCTGGGCTACAGCGCCCACGGTCACCACAAAGAAGATGAGCAGCAGATCGCCCTGCATGAAGAAGATGAACAGGGCCACAACGGCGGAAACCACATATATATAGGCGCAGAGCACCTGCCACGAGTTGACGATCATTGGCGCTTTGCCGAAGAGCTTCAGCACATCGTAGAAAGGCTGAAGCAGGGGCGGCCCATAGCGCGACTGCAGCCATGCGGTTACACGACGGTCCACTCCGGTAACAAAGCCGCCCGCCAGAGGCGACAGAATTACAGCGATCAAAGCGATGCCGGCTGAAATAAAAATGTTCAGTTCCACATTACACCTCCAACCATGAGCGCAAGCAGAGTAATGGCCACGGCGTTTGCCGTTCCGGTCAGTTTGCCTTCGCCGAAGATATTAGACAGATAGTAGTTGCCCATTGTAGGGTTGGTTAGCACGCGCATAGGGCCCATGAAGCCGACTTCGCCGTGGGCGTCTCTGGCCTGCGCCCCGGAAAGGTAAGGATCGGCGGCAGGCAGCTGTGAGGCTTTTTTAGCCGCACGCATGGCCCACAGGAATCCTACTCCGATGGCTATAAACAAGGGGTACACCGCGAAAGCGCCGGTTTTGTTGTAGAAAGAGCCAAGCGCTCCCAATACGGAGTATCCGCTTTCCGGGCTGCCGGCCATGAATGTGGCCGGCTGCACCAGGGCGGTGTACAGCAAAGGCGACAGGATAGAGCCCAGCACCGCAGTTATGGTAAGCACCATGAGCGTGAAGCTGATGGAGAAGGACTGCCCGTCGCTAACCTTGATCGGGCGGGGGGAATCGGTTCCAAGCAGCATGCCCGCCCAGCGGCCCCAGAACAGGACTGTGAGGGCGGAGCCAAGGGCCAGCATTGTAATTACAATGGGCATGGCGAAGTTCATGTTCAAGGCGGATTCTATCGCCATCCATTTGCCGAGCAGCATGCCGAAAGGCGGCAGCATCATGGTCATAATGCCGATTGCGGTAATAATGGCAGTGCGCGGCATGACCTGGTAAAGAGCGCGCATGTCGTCAATATTTCTCGACTCGATGCGCTGCTCGATAGCGCCAACGCAGAGGAAGAGAAGGGCCTTGGAAATGGCATGGAATACTATAATGAAAATGGCAGCGGTTATTGCGGCCTGGGTATTGATGCCCGCACACGCGATAATCAGGCCCAGGTTGGCTATGGTTGAATAGGCGAGAATTTTTTTGCCGTTGCTCTGCCCAACTGCCAGGGCCGAAGTGGCGAGGAAGGTGAAACCTCCGAAAATTGCCAGCACAACCGAGAACCATGTGCCTTCAAAACCGGGGGCAAGGCGCAGAATGATGAACACGCCCGCCTTGACCATGGTGGAGGAGTGAAGCAGGGCTGAAACCGGGGTGGGTGCAACCATCGCTCCGCACAGCCAGCTCTGGAAAGGAACCTGAGCGGCCTTGGTGAAGCCTGCAAAGCACATCAGCACGATGGGCATGAGATAAAGGGTGTTTCCGCTGGAAATAAGGTTCTGCACGGAAAGCTCTGCATTGGCTTTTTTAAGCATCATCAGCGCGAATACAAAGGCCATGCCGCCCAGCATGTTCATCCACAGGGCGCGCGTAGCGTTCTTTTTCGCTTCTTCGGTTCCATCATGCCCGATCAGTACGAAGGAGCAGAGGGTGGTAAGCTCCCAGAAGAAGAAGAGCCAGAGCAGGTTGTTTGCAAGCACCAGCCCGTTCATCGCGCCAAGGAACATGAGCATGAATAAAAAGAAGCGGGGCTGCTTTGATTTTTCAAGATGCAGGTGCTCTTCATGGGTGCGCATGTAGCCAAGCGAGTAAATGCAGATCAATGAACCCACCAGGGAAATGACCAGCACCATGATCAGGGACAGGTTGTCGGCAAAAAGGCCCATTTGGGGCAGCATAGGAGCCGCCAGGGACTGACCGCCGCCCACAAAACCGAAAAGCCCTTCAATATAAAGGACTCCGGCGATCTGGGCTGCCGCCAGGCCGGTGATAATCCAGTTTGCCAGCCTGAGACCGATAAGCAGAATAATTGCCATGAGCGCAAGGTCCAGTACCAAAATGAGACTGTCCACCCTGATCCCCAGCATTGTATCGGCCGCGAGCTGAAAGGAGCCGTTTTTGGCGAGATAAAGGGAAGCCAGCGCCAAAACAACTCCCGTTGCCACTACAAGCACCCCCCTGAGGAAGCTGGCGCGCAAAATGAACACCAGAATTCCCGCCAGTATGGGCAGCGCAATGCAAGTTAAAGCCAAGCCATCAAGCATAATCACCTCTGAACAAAAAAGTTTCGCTGTTGCACCGACATTCAGGAAATCTTTCACAAGAGACATCCACTTTTAAAGGCCGGGGGGAGGTCAAGCTGTTACAAGCCCGGTCAAGTGGCATTTTTATGGGGTGAAAAATTGACTGAATGTCGGCGCAATCAGACAGACAAGAACATCTTCAGCACGATACATCACCGTTTTAGATGTCCAACCTTTCGAGTCATAGCTACCCTGCATTCCGATTTTAGTCAATAGGAAAGCGGAAAAAATTGTGACAAAAAGAACATGCTTTTCAAGGTAAGTTTAATAAAATAAGATTATTACGTTATCTTTATAGTTGTGAAAAAAAATACAAAGCCCGGCGGGTATAAGGCGCCCCGGCCAGCCTGTGTGTCTTTTTCCGGTGGTTTTTTTGAAAAAAGCGGTTTTGCCCTCTTTTCTATTGCTTTTATAAGGAGTATAATCACTATAACTGGATATGCGGCTATCTCGGCCCGGTTGCCGTGTGGCCTTCCGGGCGTTTTACGCAAATTCTTTGGAGAAAACCCATGAAGAAAATTTTTTTGATTCTTTGCTCCTGTTTTATAATTGCTTCTGCGGCATGTGCCCCCAAGCAGACCGGGAGCGAGGAACCTGCTCCCCAAACGGAGGGAACCCAGGAAAAGCCGGAGACCTCCGAACAGAAGCCGGACAAGGTCATGCCCGGCGATGTAAAGCCGATTAAAAGCCAGGCCGACTTTGATGACGCCATGAAGCGGGCTGGGGCGGGAGATGCTGCCGCCAGCGCCAGCCTGGCTCTCTATTATTATAATCAGGGAGAACCCCTGGATATAAATGCTGCGGGCATTAACGCCAAAACAGCGGCGGTTGCGGGGGTTGTTGAAGGCAAATATGTTCTGGCCGAGCTGTTTCTGATGAGGCGGGACGACAATGATGCGAAAACCGGGCTTACCCTGGCCCAGGAGGCCTCTGAGGCCGGGTATGTTCCCGCAATAACTACTTTGGGCAAATATTACTACATGGGTCGAACCATCCCCCGCGACCTCAACCAGGCCCGCACCCTGTTTGAGCGCGCCGCCGCGCAGAATGACCCCGGCGGGCAATATTTCCTCGGGGTAATGTATGCAACCGGCGCCGGAGTTTCTGAAGACCAGGCCAAAGCTGCCGACTATTTTAAAAAAGCTGCCGCCCAGGGGCTGCCCATAGCCCAGTTTGCTCTTGCCGACCAATATGCAAAGGGCAGGGGCGTTGAAAAAAACATAGACGAGGCGATTCGTCTTTACCGCGGCCCGGCCAATGCCGGGAACGTTCTGGCCCAGGTTGAGCTGGCTTTTGTTCTGCTCGACTCCGGAAAAGATCAGGCAGAAGGAATAGCGTGGCTTAAAAAGGCTTCGGATCAGGGTTTTCCCGTTGCGAAGTTTGTATTGGCCAACTGCTACTTCAAGGGCATAGGGGTTCAAAAAAGTGAACCAGAGGCATTCAAGCTTGCGAAGGAAGCTGCCGAGGCAGGAATGCCCAAGGCGCAGGGCTTTCTTGGGGAACTTTACTATCATGGCGTGGGAACCGGCCAGGACTATGTCCAAAGCGCGAAGTGGTTCAAAGAGGCTGCCGCCTGGGGAGACACCGTTGCCATGTATCGCCTGGCTTCAATGTATTATGAAGGCCACGGCGTAAAAAAGGATAAGCCCGAGGCTTATTACTGGGCCGTGCTTGCGGAGGCCCTTGAACCGGTGGATGAAACCCATGCAATGCGCACGGGCATTGGCGGGGAGCTTTCCGAACAGCAGCGCAAGTCCGTGGAGAAAAAGGCGCAGAACTGGCGTCCAAAGACCATGCCTATTTAAAGGCAGGCAGGGATGAATGCCAAAAGTGCATCGCCGTTTTTTCCTGGCCCAACTTATAGTTAAGGGCGCATTTCGGGCATAGTTTGCTGCGGTAAACTGAAAAACAAGCAGATGCGGGGAAGCGGGGGCCTTTCCGAAGATGAAAGGCTCCCCTTTCTATAATCAGGGCGCTTCATTTTTGAAATGCCCGGCAGGCAGTTCAATAAAATTCTTGCCGAGAAATGAGAGCAAGCGGGCTTTGTCTGTCGTCTGGCGGAAATTTCAAGCGTTAATTGTTCTAAATTAAAGAGGTTAAGAGATGAGAAGCAAGCAGGTTACTTCCGGCCCGGAACGGGCTCCACACAGGTCGCTGCTGTATGCCCTGGGGCTCACCCGTGAAGAGATGAACCGCCCCCTGATTGGCGTTGTGAACTTCGCCAACGGCATTGTGCCGGGGCACGTTCATCTTGATATTCTGGCCGATGCCGTGAAGGCGGGCATAAGGGCGGCGGGCGGCACGCCCATAGAGTTTCCCTGCATAGCCGTGTGCGACGGCATAGCCATGGGGCATGCCGGAATGCGTTTTTCGCTTCCAAGCCGCGAATTTACGGCGGACAGCATTGAAATAATGGCTACGGCCCATCCGTTCGACGGTCTGGTTTGCATTCCCAATTGCGACAAGTCGGTGCCCGGAACACTTATGGCCATGCTCCGGCTGAATATTCCTGCTCTCATGGTTTCAGGCGGCCCCATGCTGCCCGGAGGCGACCGTGACACCGACCTCGTTTCCATGTTCGAGGGCGTGGGCATGGTGAGCAAGGGAAGCATGACCGAGCTTGAGCTTGAGCGCATGGCGGAATCCGCCTGCCCTGGCTGCGGCTCTTGCGCCGGAATGTTCACCGCCAACTCCATGAACTGTCTGGCCGAGGCCATCGGGCTGGCCCTTCCCGGCAATGGGACGATTCCGGCTGTGTCTGCCGCGCGTGTGCGCCTTGCGAAGCAGGCGGGAACAAAAATCATGGAGCTTTTGGAAAAGAAAATTCTCCCCCGCAACATCGTGACCGAGGGCGCGGTCAGAAACGGCGTAATTTCGGATATGGCGCTTGGCTGCTCCACCAACACTGTGCTTCACTTGCCGGCGATTTTTGCGGAAGGCGGCCTTCCAATTAATTTGGACATATTTGATGAATTAAGCCGGATTACCCCCAACCTTTGCAAGCTTTCT
>CAZDJL010000034.1:0-8688 GCA_964505745.1 uncultured Desulfovibrionaceae bacterium
AGCCCCCTCTGGCGCGTAGCGGCGGAAGCAACGGCCCTCAGCGCCCTCTGCGTGTTGCCCTGCCGGTAAATCCGTTTTGTTCCTTTGCGTAATTCCGCTGCCCTGCGGAAATGCCGCCTGGGCCTGCGGGCGTGCAGCGCTCCTGCTATCAGGGCAATTACGTTTTTTCAGATCTGAAATGCTCCAACTGTCGCCTTGCCTGATATTTCAAAGCTGCAGAGATAGGGCGGTTTATTTTCACTTCATTTTTTGAATTGTTAAAGCAGGACCATGCCAGAATATAAAAGCCCCCGGCGTTTGCCGGGGGCTTTCTTTAGAGGAGAACCATTGTTCGTATTGTATGTATTATTTCACTTCGGTGTAATCGGCGTCCACAACATCGTCATCGGATTTGGATGAACCGCCATTGTTGGGGGCTTCTTCCGAAAATCCGGTTTCCGGCCCGGCGTTTTGGGCTTTCTGGGCGTAAAGCTGCTCGGCAATTTTGTGCGAGGCCTTGGCCAGGGCGTCCATGGCGGTCTTGATCGGCTCCGGCTCGCTCCCTTCCATGGCTTTTTTAAGCTCTTCCGTCTTGCTTTCAATTTCAGATTTGAGACCGGCGTCCACCTTGTCGCCCAGATCTTCAAGCGATTTTTCGGTGGAGTAAATCAGGGTATCGGCCTGATTGCGCATTTCAATCACTTCTTTCTTTTTCTTGTCTTCATCGGCATGGGATTCCGCCTCTTTGATCAGGCGTTCGATATCGTTATCGTTAAGGCCGGAAGATGCGGTGATGCGGATGGATTGTTCCTTGCCGGTGCCCAGGTCCTTGGCGGAAACGTTGACTATTCCGTTGGCGTCAATGTCGAAGGACACTTCCACCTGGGGCATGCCGCGCGGTGCGGGGGGCAGCCCGGTAAGCTCAAAGCGGCCAAGGGTCATGTTGTCCGAGGCCATCGGGCGTTCGCCCTGAAGCACATGGATGCCCACGCTGGGCTGATTGTCGGCCGCAGTGGTGAACACCTGGCTTTTGCGGGTGGGTATGGTGGTGTTACGGTCTATCAGTTTGGTGAACACCCCGCCCAGGGTCTCAATGCCGAGGGAAAGCGGGGTGACGTCCAGAAGCAGCACGTCGGTAACTTCACCGGCCAGGATGCCGCCCTGAATCGCCGCGCCCATGGCCACAACTTCATCGGGGTTCATGGAGCGGTTGGGCTCTTTGGCGAAAAAGTCGGCAACGACCTTCTGCACCAGAGGCATTCTGGTCATGCCGCCCACCAGCACTACCTCGTCAATGTCGTTGATGGAGAGTTTCGCGTCGGCCAAGGCTTTTTTGCAAGGCTCAACAGTGCGCTGAACCAGATCTTCAACAAGGCTTTCCATTTTTGCACGGGAAAGCTTGATCATCAGGTGCTTGGGCCCGTTCTGGTCGGCGGTGATGAACGGCAGGTTGATTTCGCTTTCCATGGAGGTGGAAAGGTCTTTCTTGGCGTTTTCCGCGGCTTCTTTAAGGCGCTGCAGGGCCATGCTGTCTTTGGACAGGTCGATGCCGTTTTCTTTCTTAAATTCGTCTACCAGGTAGCTGATTAAGCGCAGGTCGAAGTCTTCGCCGCCCAGGAAGGTGTCGCCGTTGGTGGCCATTACTTCCACCACGCTGTCGCTTACTTCCAGGATGGAAATGTCGAAGGTGCCGCCGCCCAGGTCGAAAACGGCAATTTTTTCATTGACCGCCTTGTCGAAGCCGTAAGCCAGCGACGCCGCCGTGGGTTCGTTGATGATGCGTTTTACGTCAAGTCCGGCAATCTTGCCTGCGTCTTTGGTGGCCTGCCGCTGGGAGTCGTTGAAGTAGGCCGGAACGGTGATGACCGCTTCTGTGACGGATTCACCAAGATAGGCCTCGGCGTCGGATTTGAGCTTGGCGAGAATCATTGCGGAGATTTCAGCCGGCGAGTAGGCGCGGCCCTGAATTTCCACACAGGCTTCACCGTGGCTGCCGGCAACTACTTTGTAGGGGCTGTGTTCAAGCCACTTTTTCACTTCCGGGCTATCTATCGGGCGGCCCATCAGGCGTTTGATTGCAAATACGGTGCGCTCGGGGTTGGTTACCGCCTGCCGTTTTGCAATGTCACCCACCAGGCGTTCCTTGTCGGTGAACGCAACAATAGATGGCGTGGTACGCCCGCCTTCGGGGTTTGTAATCAGCTTTGGGTCCTTGCCCTCCATTACATAAACGCAGGAGTTGGTAGTCCCAAGGTCTATTCCTATAATCTTTCCCATTGTTTGTCTTCCTCCTCTAATGCACAACTTCTCATTCGGGTATATAGAATTTATGTATATTGATAAAATTTATGCCGCTTGCGCCTCTTTGGAGCCTGAGCGGTGTATAATAAATAATCTTGTTTTATAAATCGTCTAGAGGCGGAAGAAAGAAAAAAAGCATTTTTCGCCATGCGGCCGTCTTAAAACAGTTTGCGGGGCGCAAGTTTCCGGCTTAAGCCTGTAAAAATGTTGGATTTAAGGACAATGGGCGCTTGGACAGCGCTTTGCTTTTCTGTTAGATAACTAAGTTAAATTGAGTAAACAATCGCCTAAAAGTTTTGGAGTTAATCATGAAAGTCGTTACCCGTTTTGCCCCCAGCCCTACCGGCCATCTGCACCTTGGCGGAGCGCGCACGGCAATTTTTAACTGGCTGTTCACCCGCCATTATAACGGCAGGTTTTACCTGCGCATTGAAGATACGGATACTTTGCGCTCCAGGCAGGAATATACCGATTCCATCCTCGCGTCCATGACCTGGCTGGGCCTTGATTGGGACGGGGAGCTTGTGTATCAGAGCCAGCGTTTTGATTTGTACAGCCGGTACGTTGACCGCATGCTGGAAAGCGGCAGCGCCTATTGGTGCTCATGCTCCACTGAAGATGTGGAGCGCATGCGGGAAGAGGCTCGGGAAAAAGGCGAAAAACCGAGATATAACGGGCATTGCCGCGACCTGGGGCTTAAGCCGGGGCCGGGAAACCCCGAAAAAATGGTGGTGCGGCTGCGCGCCCCGCAAAGCGGGGTTACAGTGGTGAACGACATGGTGAAAGGCGAGGTCGTTTTTGAGAATTCGGAGCTGGACGATATGGTTCTGCGCCGCCCGGACGGCGCTCCCACATACAACATGGCTGTGGTGGTGGATGACATTGAAATGGGCATGACCCACGTTATTCGCGGTGACGACCATCTTTCCAACACCCCGAAGCAAATTCTGATTTACAGGGCGCTGGGGTCGGAACTTCCGGTATTCGGCCATGTGCCCATGATTCTTGGCGCGGACAAGCAGAAATTATCCAAACGTCATGGCGCCACTGCTGTTATTGACTATGAAAAGGAAGGCCTGCTTCCCGAGGCTTTGGTCAACTATCTTACCCTGCTTGGCTGGTCGCACGGCGATGACGAGTTTTTTGCCCTGGATGATCTGGTCAGGGTGTTTGCAGAGGGCAAATTCACCCCCTCGCCTTCTGCCTTTGATCCGGAAAAATTGTCGTGGCTGAATAACGAACACATGAAACACCGCAGCAGCGAAGACCTGGCGGCCCTGGTTGCCCCGTTTGTGGAAGAGCTTGGCCTGCCGAACCCCGGCGCGGACAAGTTGCTTGCGTTGACTGAAATGCTGCGTGAGCGCGCGCCAACTCTGAAAGCCCTTGCGGCTGCAATGGCCTTCATGCTCAAGAGCGCCGCAGAGCTGGAATATGACCCCAAGGCCTGGGAAAAAACGGTCAGCGCGGAAAGCAAAGCCCATATAGAGGCATTGCAGAGCAGGTTTGCGGGCTTGGCCGATTTCAGCAAGGACAGCTTGCACGAAGCTTTAAACGGATATGTGCAGGAAAGCGGAATCAAATTTAAAGAGGTTGGCCCGCCATTGCGCTTTGCCCTTGTCGGCAGCCTGTCCGGTCCGGACCTCTGCCAGATAATGTCGGTGCTTGGAAAGGAAGAAACCGGGGCCAGGCTGGCCCGGTTCCTGAGTTTGTAAATATTGGTGGCGGCAGGGGAGGCTTTTGGTTAAAGAAGCCGCCCCGCCCCGTCCCCCCGTCCATCTGCTTTTAATTTAACGGGGACGGGCAAAGTGCAGTAAATTATGTTTATCGATTTTCACACCCACCCTTTTCATCCTAAAATAGCAGCTAAAGTCTGCGAGTATCTTCACCAGCACTACAACATTCCTCCGGTAGGCAACGGCTTGGCCGAGGATTTGGTAGACCGCCTGGACAAGGCCGGAATAGACAGGGCTGTGGCCCTTTGCGCGGCCACGCATGTGGATCAGGTCGGCCCGGCAAATGCCTTTTCAATGGAGCTTGCCCGCAAATACCCCAACCGGATTGTGCCTTTCGGGGCCATGCATCCGCACTGCAAAAACTGGGAAGAGCATCTTGGGGTAATTAAAAAAGCTGGATTCAAGGGGATAAAGTTTCACCCGGACTTTCAGTCGTTCAGCATGGACGACCCCGCCCTGCTGCCTATTCTGGAGGAATTGGGCGACGAGCTTATGGTGATGTGGCATGTTGGCGATTTGCCGCCTCCCGAAAAGAATCCTTCCTGCCCTTACAAGCTTGAGGCCCTGCGCAAGCGTTTTCCCAAAGCGCGGTTTATTGCCGCGCACCTGGGCGGCTACAGGCACTGGGAACATGCGCTGAAGGCCTATATAGGCAAGCCCATCTACATAGACACATCCAGCTCCCTCAGTTTTCTTGACGAGGCTGTAATCAGGGATATTTTGCGCCGTCATCCCCGTGAATATGTGCTGTTCGGCAGCGATTACCCCCTGTTTGACGCAAGCCAGGAGATTTGGCTTCTGGAAAGCAAGGCCGGGCTCAAGGATTCGGAAATTGACGAAATTCTTTCCAATGGCGCCAAAGCGCTGGGCCTGTGCTGACGGGAATTTATAGGAAACCGAGCCTGAGGGCATCTGGAACGGACGGAGAAAGTAAAATCAAGGCATCAAGAATTAGTTGCGGGCGAACAGCCCGTTGAAGCTCTGCATCCAGAGCTTTTTAACCATGAAAGGCTGTTTCCGGCAAAATGCTCTGGCGGCGCGCAGCACCGCCAGTTTGCAATGATAACCACAGCTGGAATTATGCGCGCATATGTGTTGCCGATATGTATAGGCATGTGGCCAGCCTCGCAGTCCCAAGGCGGGCAATTCCGCAGGAAAGCATAGCTGCGTAAGGGAACAAGGCGGCAGCAGAGGGCGTGCAGAAGGCGTTCATTTTTACCGTAGGCGCCGAAGGGGGCGTGTCAAAATTTACTTTGCCCTCAGGCAAAAAAAGCCGCTCCATTTGGAGCGGCTTTTTGGTTTGCTATGCAGATTGGGGTTTGGCTTTGAAAATGTTAAGCCACTTGCAGTATAGGCATTTCTTGCGTTTGCGCGGGGCAGGCCGGTTTGTTTTCGCCGTCCGCGCCCCGTTTTTCACATCTCAAGGCTGGCCCGCCCTAATCGTGTACGAACTCTTCCGCATTTGCCGGAGTGGCCGGGTTGGTCATGCTCAAATCCAGCGGGTAGGCCATGAGCAGTGTTTTTCTTTGTGAGAGCCCTACTGCCCCCGGGTGGGTGTTCAGGCCCACAATCAGGTCCAGAACGCCGTCATTGTTAAGGTCGGCCAGGGAAATATTGATTACCGATCCGCGTATCCGGCGGGTTTTCCATTTCAGGTTCAGGCCAACGCCGTCCCAGTAATAGGCATGAATTTCGCCCTGCGGGAAGAAGCGGTAGCGCTCGAATATTTCGGCTGCGGTGGATATGGGCTTGTTAACCAGCAGGGAATATTCCCCGCGGCCTTCAAGGTCGGCCACCAGCATGCGCTGGGGTATGTAGTATGTGTCCGGCAGGTACTCCCTGTCTTTGCCCATTCCCCGGATTTGCGCGGTCTGCTGGATGCCCACATAGCTTCCGGAGTATTTTTCTTCGGTTTCAAAAATGCGGTTTCCTCCCTTGCCAAATACGCGCAGGCGCTCTTCCGGAGTAAGCGCGACCAGAAGTTCAACCGCTTCTTTGTCGGGCAGCCATGCGAAATTGAGGGCATTGACCTTGTCCGGCAGGTTGAGGGGGGTGCCCTCCACATATGAGTTGCCTGACTTGATCATTTCATAAACGCCGCCCTTGAATACTCTTTGCACATCGCCGGACTGGCCAACCAGCATGGGCCGGGCCTGTGTGGGCACCTTTACGACATTCATGTAATATTTGATGTTTCTGGCCAGCTGCTCCAGTTTTTTGCCGTCAAAGGTGTAGACGTAGGAACTGGCTGCGGCGCGGTCATCCTGGGCGTTGATGATGATTTTGGGGCGGGGGGTTCCGTCATTGTAAATTCTTACGCTGAGCAGATTATCCATGTAGCGGACTTCTTGCGAGGCCAGCTCTTCAAGCTTGTTGTTTTCGTAGCGGTATACATGAATAACATGCCCCTCAATAATCACAATTTCATTGCGTCCGTCTCCGTCCAGGTCGAAAATGTCAAAGTCAACGGAAGGGAAGGCCAGGGTGGGGGTGCGCATTGTGCCGGAATCCTCAGTGTTGCCGGCATAGCGGATGTTGGGGTTGAGGTATACGTCGCGCACGCCGTCGTCTGTAACAACCAGATCGGGGTTAAGCTGGGGGTTGACTTCCCGCGTCTGCTTGTCTTGTGAGGAAACGGCGGTTGCCCCGGCAGCCTGCTTCACGCCGAACACATCGCGGGAAATGGCGGCGCAAAGCTCATGGACGCTGGGTTGCAGGGTGTGCACCTTTGTGCGTATAGTGCGCGACCAGACGGTTCCGGTTTTGCCTTTGGCGTAAACATTCATGGTGACGTCCTGTTCAACAATCAGAATGTCGCCCCAAATCACATAATCGGCGTTCATTGAACTTTGCGCGCTGGCGGCGTCGGATTCGGAACTGGCCGCCGATTGGCCTGCCAAAGTGGTTTTTGCGATGGGCTGGAAATTGTCTTTGGAATAAAGGCGGGATGAGATCATCTGGGGCACCGACATGCCCATATATTTATACTGGTCCGCAGATTCGATTTTGAAAGGCATCACTGCATATGTTTTTGCGGCGGCGTAAGCCTGAACGCTGAAGATGCAAAGCACCAGAGCGGTCAGGGATAGAATTCTAAAGGCCTTGTTCATGTTAAACTCCTTGCAGGCAGCCACAGGCGTGCTGTTATTGTCGGTACGTCCAGAGGTAAATCCGGATAGGTCTTTTTACACCAGATTGTATTGAAAGTAACCCTATTTTTGAAGCTGTTTTGTATTTTTGGGCCGGGTCTTGGAGGGGTGCGCTCAAGCGGCGCCAAATCAAATAACAATTCAAGCGCATGATAATATTTCTTGCGCTTTAAGGCAACCTTGGGCTAAATGCAGAACATGACTTTGCCAACCCGCTTAATTTCTGCCGACAGTTCCTCTTTGCCCTGCGACGGGCTTCGCTCTTTCAGGGTTAACGGAAAAGAAGAGCGCCGCGAACGGGTGCTGGGCCTGCTTTCGGCCGAAGGGTTCCGCTTTGAACCGGAGCCTTTTTCCCCTGCGGCTTTCCGGCTGCGGGAAGAGCCTTTCCCGCTGGGGCGGAGTTTGGCCGCCTTTTTCGGCCTCATTTACATTCAGGACCGTTCTTCCATGCTTCCTCCTCTTTTGCTGGCCCCCCGGGAAGGGGACGCCGTGCTGGACATGTGCGCCAGCCCCGGCAGCAAAACCGGATTTTTATCCCAGCTGGTGGGGGGGTCGGGCTTTGTTCTGGGCAATGAGCCGAATCCGGTCCGGCTTGGAACGCTGCGGGCGAATTTGAGCGTGCAGAATTTTTTGCAGGCCTCCACCTGCCGTTTTCAGGGGCAGGATCTGCCCGTTCCGGCGGGCCGGTTTTCCTGCATTCTGCTGGACCCTCCATGCAGCGGCTGGGGCACGGCGGAAAAGAATCCTCAAGTAATGAAGCTGTGGAGAGGGGATAAAACCAGGACTCTGGTAGGGTTGCAGCGGGCCCTGCTTGCCCATGCGGCAAAACTGCTTGCTCCGGGCGGAAGCCTTGTTTATTCCACCTGCACCACACATACGGCAGAGAATGGTGAACAGGCGGCCTGGGCGCTGGCGGAGCTTCCTCTTGTTTCAACGCCGCTTTCCGCGCTTCCCGGATTTGACGGGGCTGTTTCTGTAGAGCAAGGAGCAATCAGCGTTGACCCCGGCCTGGGCGCCGGACAGGGCTTTTTTGTTGCCAAATTCAGCAAATTGCCGGGAGCGGCAGAGGAAGTGGCGGCGGAAGAAACGGATTTTCCGGCGGGGTTTGAACTTGTTCCCCGTTCCGCTCTTGATGGCGACTGTGTTGATTCCGGCCTGCTTCCGCCCGGAGAGCTTGTTGAATTCAGGGGGAATGTGATGTTCGCTCCGAAGGCGCAACTGAACCTTTTGCCGTCAAAAATAAACGCCCAGGGGTGTTTTGTGGGGAAGCTGTCCGGAGGGAGCGTGTTGCCGCTTCCCCGCCTGTGGGCGTTGATGCGCTGCCCGCCCGAAGCGCCCGCTTTGAATGTTGAGGATGTAAGCCCGATAAAAAAGCTGCTTTCGGGGCAGAGCATGGATGTGGATTTTCCCGGTAAAAGCTGGGCCGGGCTTTATTACAAGGGGCTTCCGCTGGCGCTTCTGCGGGTAAAGGGCGGCCGGGCCATCTGGACTGAAAGATAGAAAAGATTTCTTGTTTGAGGGGCGGG